>NZ_JBIDFE010000010.1:0-93632 GCF_046635605.1 Gilliamella sp. BG3 | reverse complement strand
GCCCCCCGTAACAGTAATTAGACTACTCAGCTAGCTGTAACCCCCCGTTACAGTAATTGGACTACTCAGCTAGCTGTTACCCCCCGTAACAATAATTGGACTACTCAGCTAGCTGTAACCCCCCGTTACAGTAATTGGACTACTCAGCTAGCTGTTACCCCCCGTTACAGTAATTGGACTACTCAGCTAGCTGTAACCCCCCGTTACAGTAATTAGACTACTTAGCTAGCTGTAACCCCCCGTTACATTAAGGATTAACCTCACATAACATGTTTTTTAATGGATTCAAGAGTTGTTCTATTTCTTCTTTGCTAATCATCTTCTTCTCAACAGGTAAGACTCTTGAAATTTCCTGTTTGCTAGGATCCTCATCTGCTGTGGTTCCCTGATTACGCGTTGAAATGAGGTTATATTCACCCCGAGCGGCTTTTTGTATATTTGTTACAAGATAAGCAGTCATATTTTTAATTTTAGTAATATCTTTCATCGAGATAGTTTTTAATACATTATTGGCAATTTGTATGTCTAAACTATTTTTATTTATCGCACTGATAACATCATTCAATCCTTGAATACCAAGATTAGCTTTAATGTTACCTGGAACATTTAAATCTAAAAAAACATTACTATTAGTAGTACTACTATATAAACTACTACTAGTAGTACTACTAGGTGAATCATAACATAATGATTTTTTAGGTAGTTTCTTTTTGGAACTTAGTGAGTTTAGGCTTAGTTCACTTTTGGAACTTAGTTGTTTTTCACTTAGTTCCTTTTGGGAACTTGGCGTTTTTTCACTTAGTTTCTTCTGGGAACTTAATAAGTTTTGTAAGTGAGTGAGTAACGATGATGCAATATTATTAAACTTGTAATTTATATTGCTTTCATTTTTTGAATCGTTAATGTGCAAAAAAATGTTTTTGTCAGATTGAGTGCTTTTATTGATATATTCGTTGATTAGATTGTATGCAAGTATCGCTAATGATTTTGTAATGCTACTTTTATTTAACAATGATGTTAAAATGTGTATAACACTGTCATCTATAATCTTTTCAAGAGGCAGTGCTGTATTATGAAGAATATAAATATTACCCATAATTTGACCATTACTACTTCTAATCATTCTAAATGACAACCAGCCCGATAAAACTAATCTAGAAAGTATTTCTCGTACAGTTTTTCTAGACAATGTACCGCCTAGGTTCCCCCACAGCTTTTGTAAATTATCGTAAGTTGGAAAGTAGTTATTGTGCCTGTATTTTTGTAATTCAATATACAACCGTTGCCAAGCATATTTATCTAATGATGTAATTGAATCATCTTCTAATAATGCGCGAGGCATTGAGTCATATTGATGACCTGCAAAAAACATGGCAATCTTTTCATCAGAAGAAATGCTATTTGTTTTCTGCTCAACTAATGTATTACGTAATACGCTAATTTGATTTTCAAAATCTACCATAATATTTACAAACTATTTGAATTAATTAATGGCTCTAGCTCTTTAATTACCGATGTTAATGTCAAAGGCTCAGTATTATCATCGCTCATCATCGAAACATGTTGAGTAATATCCATATAAACTAACAAGCGATTTAGATCATCATTTATTACAATATCTGGATTTTCATTTTTTTTAAGCTGCCATTGTTCCCAAATAACTATTTTTTCGGCTTCATCAGGTTTCCTAAAACGCCCCTTTGATACAGTTAAATCCTTTAGTTTTCTGGAACAACTAATATCAGATGTTGATAACCCAAAATATTTATTTAAAATTTCTATAGATGCGCCTAGTGAATGTGCTTTGTCAATAATATGGCTTCTTTCTTCAAATTCTTTTGCTCTTGCAAGTACAACATCAAATAATTTTGTATCTATAGTAACTTGAATCAATAGCACAGGTGAGTTTGCAATATAAGTAACTTGTGAATAACTCAATTCTTTCATTTGTTTTAAGTGTTCAATTGTAAATCCCATTTCAATTAATGAGTGAATCTTTCCTTCATTAATAAAATTATGAACCATGTTCAATATCGCCAAATTTATATTATTACTGACACTTACCATGATATGCCCTATATTTCCTATATTTAATGTTGTTGATTTAAAAACTCGTTATAAACTCGGAACAATCGAATAATTCGTAAAAATTTAATCACTAAAAAATCATTGAATTCAGTAATTAAATAATGCATACTAATTAGTTCTTCTGTCTGTTTTGTAAGTAATGATAATAATAGTTTATATGCGGTGCGTTTTTTGCTATCTACTTCATCTTCTGTAGAGAGGGGATTAAATGCAATAATGGGTAATTTTGATTTATCTTTATCGTCAATTGAAAATGCAAAAGATTGGTTATTGATGCCTAGCTCATCAAAAATATCAAGTACATGCCCTGCAATATCTCGAAAAACATATTCATAATTAGTAGCTTCTTCAGGCAGTTTCCAAATATCTAGGATAGGTGTTCTTTCCGTTTTCCCGTATGTATTTAAATTAGCACTGAGACTATAAGCATGTGGATTAATTTTAGTTAAATCAGTACTTTTAATTATGTCTTCCATTACTAATTCAACATCAGCTCCGTCATGTACAGTAATATCACCAGAGGGTAAAACAGTATAAGCAGTTTCCGATTCAGGTTCATCATCGGATATGATTGTTGGATTTGTCCTTTTTAATGAAATTGGGTCAACTTTAGTTGATTGTTGGCTACTAACATTAGTTTCTGATGAAATATCCTGTTGCAATTGATCTTTTAATGTTGGAACAACTTCCAATCCACCTTGTCCAGCATTTTTGCTAACATCAATTGGTGACAAGTTTTTCTTTATCCCTTTATGGTTTTTTTCCTCTAATTCAAATTCAAAAAGCTGATAGCTAATTCCCAACAATTTCGCAAAATAACCAAACATCTCGTCTTGTAAACGTTCATAACTAAATAATTCTGGCTCATAATCAAATTCACTTAATACTAAATTAAAACCTTCAACAAAAGCATTGTCGTCATCATATTTTTCTGAACGTTTATATAAATCCCAACATATACTTCTTAACATTAGAATTTTTTCAATTTGATTTCGACTCAATCCTAATTTCAGAATCTCTGGGATATAAGGATATAAATAATCAACTGTATTTAGCATCTTGTTGATCAATGCATGTGAAATAGGATATCCATGATTTTTTAAACACTCACTCAACTCTCGTGAAGATAGTGGTTTACCTACTTCTTCTTCATACAAAACTTTACTCTTTGAAACACCCAATGCTTTTTCTATGAATGTATAATCACTACGAAGGCCATTTTCAGTTAAATGTCCAACAATGGATTTCAGCTCTCCGCCCCAAGGCCTGAAAATACAATTAATTGTATAAAAGCGTTTATCGCCAGTTTCTTCATACAACTCTTTCAAAATTTGTAATCGTGTATTTCCCCCATCAGAAATTACATACCCTTCCTCTCCTGGCATTTTTGTAATGGCAGGAGCATGATCAAGTCCTTTTTTTCGAATAGATTCTTTAATATCTTCATATGATTCATTTTTTTTCAATCGTGGTAATACCTGACTAGGTCTTAATTCGTCAAGACTGACCCGCATAGGCATTTCATTCAATGTAATTTTAGTGGTTGCCCTATCACCGTCTGGGAAACCTGTAGATATACGTTCACGCATAACATCAACAGATGATTTTTGTTCTACCATAATATTAATATTTTCCTTAAACTAAATTTTGATAATGCATGTATGGCCCATCAAATTTGACTGCTACTTTACCAGTCGCTGCATTACGAGCTTTGGCCACTATTAATTCACCAGTCCCTTTAGCTTCACTGTTTTCGTTATAGACTTCATCTCGATACAGTAATATTACTGTTGTCGCATCTTGCTCTAAACTGCCAGATTCTTTCAAATCAGACAAAAGAGGATGTTTATCAGAACGAGATTCAACTGAGCGGTTTAGTTGTGAAAGCAGAACTAAAGGAATATTGAAATCTTTACAATGAATTTTTAGCTGTCTACTAATATTGCCCACTTCAACAGCACGATTTTCATTGTTTTTTTCACCTGATGACATTAACTGTACATAATCAACTGCAACAAATATTGGTTGGCCATATAAACGTGTATAGCGCTGAACTTTACGTCTAAAAATAGCTGGAGTTAAATACGCATTATCATCAATAATAAGAAATTTTTTTAATTTCAATAAAATTGCAATCGCTGCAGAAATTTTTCCGTAATCACTATCGTCAAGATTTTTATTTTTTATATCGATAAATGGTACATGGGATAATGTAGCTAATAATCGCAACATCAACGATTGCGCATCCATTTCTAAACTAAAAACAAAAACAGGTTGTATAGGTAAATTAGGATTATCATTAAGCGCTATTATTTGATTGTAAATCAATGAAATAAGAAATGCTGTTTTCCCCATTGAAGGTCTTGCGGCAATAATTGTAATTTCCTTGGGTTCCAACCCACCTATTTTAGAATCCAAATTTTTAAAACCTGTTGGAATAAATGGAGAGTGCTCCGTTTCCAAAAATGTCATAATATTATTCAACATTGCTGGTATAAGTTGCTCATCTTGATTATCTACAGCATGTCCCAACTGAAAAAGTTCGGATTCCGTTTGTGCTATAATCTGATTACTGCTGTCTGAATTACTAAATGACGCTTTTGTGAGCTTTTTTATCAATGTTTTTGCAATATTATTTGCACTACGAGCTTTTGTATAATTGCGTAAAATTGATGCGTAGTGTTTAAAATTTGTTGCACGTGGTGTATCTCTACTCAACTCAGCTAAATATGCTAACCCCCCGCAATTTTTTAGTTGTTCTTCGGAAAGAGCCTGAGATACAGTCAGAATATCCGCATGCTTACCTTCTTGAATTAAAGAAACTATGGCATTAAAAATCAATTTGTGCTGTGGTATATAAAAATCATCCACTTTTATTTCAAATGTATCATCAATACAGCTATTATCGATTAATAATGCACCCAGTACCGATCGCTCAGTATCATTAGAATAAAATTGCTTATTCATATAATCACCTTGTTATTTATTGTGAACAGAAATAAAAATGATTAATGAGCAATTTCGGTTTTCATAAATGCATCAAATTGTGATTTGTACCCAGGTAATAGGTGTTGACACAAATAATAAATATCATCTTTGATACTTTGGGCTTGGGCTTTTGTTATTTTATACGGATGAGCTACTTTATTTGTTGGTTCGGTATAATGTTGAAATGCTGCAATACCGAGTGATGCTGCAACTTTGTAACTATTTTTCTTTTTAATATCTTTATCTAAAACAGTAATTTGAAAAGGTAATGGTGGCAGAGATTTGATTTGTTGATTAAAAAGTTCTTTTATACGACGGCAATCATTATTTTCTTCTACTCGATTAAAAAACGTATAAACAGGAGGTAATTCTATTCCGTAGTCAGTGAAAGGAATCAAACTTCTAAACAAATTAGAAATAGTACCCCGTAGATATTCTCGAACGCCTGGCATGGAAGGATCTAGCGGAGATAAAACCACATCAGAAGCAAGTACTGCCATGTTAACAGTAGGATCAATTGTTCCTACAGTATCAATGACTATCACATCATACTCACTTTTGAGAAGTTTTAAGCATGATTTTAAACGGATAATACCATCGGCCGAAGCGTTTAAATGTGAAACGATTTCTTGTCTAACGCTGTTTGATGACATAACATCTAATTTTTGTGTTGTTGTCTCAGATATTAGTTTATCTAAATCTGTTTCATGCATTATAAGAAACTCATAAACGCCATACGGAGCTTCTTTTTGCAATGGAAAATATGAACAAGCTGTAGGCTGCTCTAAATCAAAATCCAGTAATAGTGTTTTTAACCCCGAATGTGCTATAAATGCAGCAATATTAACTGCTGTGGTAGATTTGGTAGAACCGCCTTTCGTGTCTGCTATAGTGATCACTGTTGCATTTTTTTTCATGATATTAACCCTTAAAAAATTAAAAATTTATTAAACATTAAAATCATGATATTGATTGATGGTGGCCCCTACTGGACTTGAACCAGTGACCAATCGATTATGAGTCGACTGCTCTGACCAACTGAGCTAAGGGGCCATTTGGATGTGCTACTTAGTTAGTAGGCTTGCAATTATAATAGAGTTAAATCGAATTTGCTATAGTTAATTAATAAAATAGGTCGGTTTGATTATTTATTGTCCTGTGATTTATTAGATTTTATACAAGTTTAATTACTGATATTTTTTGTTTAATTAAACTGCTACAATAATTTAGTTTATTATTGATTGTTGTTTTATTGGTTGAGGAAATATTATGTCTATAAAAAAATTATTATTCATTGGTGTTACGATGGTTGCGACTTTACTTTTAGGTGCTTGTAGTAGTTCTAACTATCAAACTACTTCTGCCGGTAGTCAAGTTCGGTTTATTGATACTAAACCAGCTGCTTCTTGTCAGTTATTAGGTAAAGCAGAGGGGCGTCGTAGTAGTTTTTTTTCTGGTCTTAAAACACATAGTGAGCTTATTCGTGATGCGGCTTCTGACCTGATGAATAAAGCTGCTGCAATGGGTGGTAATGTGATTTATAATGCACAGGATACTTCAATGCAATATATTTCTGATATTGCACCAACAGATGCGGTTATGGTTGGTGAGGTTTATAGCTGTAAATAATGCTGATTAAATGAAAAAGGGAAGTTTTTCCTTCCCTTTTTGCTGATAGTAATAACTTGTAATATTTTGAGTTAATTTAGCTATTTTGTTTTTCAAATCGCTGCATAAAATCAATTAAATAATTGATGCCTTCTTGATCCATAGCGTTATAAATTGATGCTCGCATACCTCCTGCAATTCGGTGACCTTTAATGCCAATAATGTTAGCTTGAGTTGCTTCGCTTACAAATTTTTTATCCAACTCTTCATTTGGTGATAAAAAAGTAACATTCATAATTGACCGATTTGCTACTGCAACATTATTTCGATAAAAGTTAGATTGGTCGATGAATTGATATAGTGATTGTGCTTTAGCTTGGTTTCGTTGCTGCATTGCTTTTAATCCACCAAGACTTTTTATCCATTTAAACACTAGCCCCGACAAATACCATGCAAATGTAGGTGGAGTGTTAAACATTGAATCATTGTCCATTAAGATTTTGTAATCTAGTACTGATGGTAAGATTTTTTTTGCATGGCCAATTAGATCTTCTCGCACAATGATAATGGTAATACCTGATGGACCAATATTTTTTTGAGCACCCGCATAAATTATGCCATATCGGTTTATGTCAATAGGTTGCGATAATATACACGATGATAAGTCAGCTACAACGGTTTTATCACCAAAGTTGGGTTCTTCAAAGATTTGAACGCCATCAATTGTTTCGTTTGGACAATAGTGTACATAGGCAGCATTGTCATTTAATTGCCATTCTAACATAGATTTAACAGCCGTTAGTCCGTTTTGTTTGATAACAACATTTTGTTCATTCACTTGGCAATATTTGCTGGCTTCTTTGATTGCGCATTGGCTCCAATAACCACTGTTAATATAGTCGGCACTGGTTTTATTTCCTAAAATATTTAATGGAACAGCAGCAAATTGTGCTCTGGCACCACCTTGGCAATAAAGAATTTTGTAATTGTTTGGAATGTTTAAGATTTCTCGTAGGTCGTTGGTGGCCTCAATAGCACAAGCGTCAAAATCTTTACCTCTATGGCTTAATTCCATGACTGATGCGCCTGTATTATGCCAATTTAATAATTCAGTTTGAACTTGTTTTAATACTTCAGCAGGCAATTTTGCTGGACCTGCACTAAAATTATAACTTTTACTCATTATGCTTCACTTTAATCCATTCAAAAAAGAGCTCTATTTTTACACTGTATGAACAGATATACAATCATATTTTTTGTTAAAAAGTTTCAGGTAACTATGTGTTTCAGTATAAAAATACCAGATAATACAGGTATAGTTGTTATTAGATTAATATAGCTGTTTATAATAGTTGTTGCTTGGCAACTTCAATCGCTGATTTTACCTGCTGTGGTGAAACCCCACCTTTGGCACATCGTTTAGCTAGGCATGATTCTAGCGATAATATTAAATAAACATCATTATCAATAACTTGGCTAAATTTTTGTAGTTCTTCAAGCGAAAGTTCTTCGAGCGCTTTTTGCTTTGCAATAGCATCAACAACTGCTTCGCCAACAATGTGGTGTGCTTCACGGAAAGGTATGCCTTTGGCAACTAAATAATCAGCTAATTCAGTTGCATTAGAATAACCTTGTTTGGCAGCTTCTTGGCAATTTGTGTAGTTAATTTTAATATCCTCTAGTACTAGTGTGGACATATCTAAGCATTCTTGCCAAGTATCAAGTGCGTCAAATAGATGCTCTTTGTCTTCTTGTAAATCTTTATTATAAGCAAGCGGTAAACCTTTGAAGGTCATTAAGGCTCCTGTTAATGCACCTGCAACCCGCCCTATTTTGCCACGAATCAGTTCTAATGCATCTGGATTCTTTTTTTGTGGCATGAGTGAAGATCCTGAAGTCACTCGATCTGATAGTTCAACAAAATTGGCTTCACCACTATTGAAAATAATAAGATCTTCAGCAAAACGCGATAGGTGTACCATACCTATTGAAGCATTATTTAATAGTTCAAGAATGTGATCACGATCAGACACCGAGTCCAAACTATTATTAGTTGCTTGAGCAAATCCTAACCAATGCGCTAATTGTTCACGATCCATTGGATAGGCAGTTCCAGCTAATGCACCTGAGCCTAATGGACTAACATCTAAACGTTGCAATGTATCTTCTAAACGGCTGACATCACGACTTAGCATTTCAAAATAAGCCAGGCACCAATGCGCAAATGTAATTGGTTGTGCTCGTTGCAAGTGGGTGTAACCAGGCATAATAGCTTTTTGGTGCTGTTCAGCGGTTGTAACTAGTAATTGGCGTAAGTGATTTATCGCATTAATTAAATGAGGAATTTGGTCTTTACACCATAATTTTAAGTCGGTTGTTGATTGGTCATTACGGCTTCGTCCTGTGTGTAATTTTTTACCTAAGTCGCCAATTTTTTCAATCAGTTTTTGTTCAACCCAACTGTGTATGTCTTCGGCATCACTTTGTAAAATTTGGTTAGGATCTTGTTTAACCAATAGCAACAATTCCTTTAAGGCTTTTTCTAATTTTTTTTGTTCATCATAAGATATAACGTTAACCGTTACCAATGCTTTTGACCAAGCAATTGAGCCAATGATATCTTGCTCTGCAAGACGATAATCAAAGCGTAATGAATCATTAAAATGCTTAAATCGTTGATCTGCTTCTTGGCTAAAACGCCCACCCCATAATGCCATAATTACCTCAATATTATCTTAAATAAATGTTATCTTAATGATTAGCTGTACAATTTCAATTTTCGTTTTATATATTTATTTTTATAATAAAATTAAATTTAATCAAGAACAATATATACAGGACGTTGCCTGTATATATTTAATATTATCACTAGTATATTTGCAAATTGGCGTTTACTTTTTCGCTTTTTTGGCAGTTTGTTTTTGCTGTTCCTCATTTAAAGCACGTATACGTGATGATAATGAGAATAGACGAATAAATCCTCCTGCATGGCTATGATCATAAACTTCATCTTCACCAAATGTAGCAAATTCTTCATTATATAGGCTATTTGGTGATTTCTTTTGCACGGCAGTTGCATTACCTTTATAAAGTTTAACCACTGCTTCACCCGTCATGTCTTGTGCCAAAACTTCAGCCGCAGCTTGAATTGATCGACGATATGGTGCAAACCAGCGCCCATCATAAACAACATAAGCCATTTCAATACCTAGTTGTTCACGCCATTTAAAGCTGTCGCGGTCTAATATTAATTGTTCTAAACCACGTAATGCTGTCATCATTATTGTGCCGCCAGGCGTTTCATAACAACCACGCGATTTGATACCGACTAAGCGATTTTCAATGATATCAACTCGACCAACACCATGTTTTGCACCAATTTTATTTAATGTTGCAACACAGTTATATGGTGATAATTTTTTCCCATTTACTGAAACCACTTCGCCTTTTTCAATACCAATGGTTACTAATTCTGGTTGGTTTGGAGCATCTTCAGGCGAAACAGTCCAAGCCCAGCAATCTGTATTAGCTTGGTTCCATGTGCTTTCTAACACACCACCTTCAGTGGAGATATGCCATGCGTTTTCGTCACGGCTGTAAATTTTTTCAACGGTTGCAGTTGTTGGAATTTTACGAACTTTTAAATAATCAATTAATGCTTCGCGTGAACGCAGATCCCATTCACGCCAAGGAGCAATCACTTTAAGTTGTGGTGCAAGTGCAGTATAGGTTGTTTCAAAACGCACTTGGTCATTGCCTTTACCAGTCGCTCCGTGACAGAGTGTATCAGCCCCGACTTCTAACGCATATTCAACTTGCGCTTTTGCAATAATTGGACGAGCCATGGAGGTACCAAGATAATAAGTTCCTTCGTATAAGGCTCCTGTTTTTAAGACTGGATATACGTAATCTTTAACAAATTCTTCTCTTAAATCAACAACCTTACAAGCAACTGCACCCGATGCTTTAGCCTTTTTTTCTACATCTTTTAGTTCTTTTGGATCTTGACCTACATTAGCAACAAAGGCATAAACTTCACATCCACCATAATTTTCTTTCAACCAAGGAATAATTGCTGATGTATCCAAACCACCTGAATAAGCCAATACGACCTTTTTTGTTCCACTTTTTTCCATGTTATACCCTTTCTAAATTAACTGACGATAAAAATGAGTTAAAAATATTTTTTTATTAATCGTTAGATATAGATAACTAGCTTAATATAATAGCTGCTCAATATCTAAGCAATGATTCTTGTGCCTGTAGTGCCTGATTGCCCATTAAATAATTCGATGAGTTGGTGGGATTCTTTCCAACTAGCAATATCAATTGGTCGTCCTAAGGCCTTGGCGGCTTCGAAAGCTGAATTCACTTTAACAACCATACCGTCTGTAATAACACCTTTAGCAATCAGTTGCTCCGCTTGTGATTGAGTTAATGATTCAATGCGTTGTTTGTTTTCGTCAAGTACGCCAACTACATCAGACAATAATATTAAATCTGCATTTAAGGTCTTAGCTAGTGCTACCGCTGCGTGATCGGCATTAACATTCATCATTTGTCCCGCTTGAGTAATACCAATCGAGCTAATAATGGGAAGGTAACCCGAATTAATAAGTAGATTGATTAATGTAGGATCGCCAGCTTTGGCTTCACCAACATAACCTAAATCTTCTGAAATTTGTTTAACTTCTACACTATTACCATCAGCTAAACAGAGTCCTACACTTGCTATTTGCTGTTTTTTTGCTTCTGACAATAAAGTAGTATTGGCACTGCCAGCAAGGCTACCAACAATAACGTCAATTTGATCAGCAGGAGTTACCCGTAATCCATTGCGACGGACTACGGGTAAAGAAAGTCTATCCATTAATGAATCAACTACCGTACCACCACCATGAACAATAATTAATGATCGTTGAAAATTTTTTTTGTACTCACTAATAACGTCAAATAATTTACTTAAGGCATCTTTATTGTCGAGCAATACGCCTCCAAGTTTTATAATTAATGGTTTCATTTTAGTTTCCTATTAATTTAACCTATTTTTAATTCATTAAAAATTTTGTACAGAGCTTTGAAATAATTCACTCATTTTTATAATAGTGATGTGGTTTCATCAAAATTATATCGAATGTTCATACACTGCACAGCTTGTGCTGCTGCGCCTTTTAATAAGTTATCTTCAACAGAAATTAATATTAAATGACGATCTTTTAATACAAATCCAATATCACAATAAGGCAAACCAATGACAGATTTTAATGCTGGCCAATCTTTTTGATAAATTCTAATCAAAGGCTTATTTTGGTAATATTTATTTAGAGCTTTGAGGATATCTTGTGATGTAACACCTTCATTTACTCGACAAGTAATTGTGGCGTGGATACCTTGTTTAAAACTGCCTAAATGAGGTGTAAAGATCACTTCTTGACCTAAATGTATTGCAATTTCGGGTTGGTGCCGATGAGTAAAAAGTCCATAGGCATGTAAACTTACTTCACAAAATATATTATTATGCGAAGGTTTTCGCCCTGCTCCACTCACCCCACTCACAGCATTAATAACAGGCCATTGTGAATTATCTAATAGCCCCTCCTCGATTAATGGTTTTAATGGTAATTGTGATGCTGTAGGATAACATCCTGGTACAGCAATCAGTTGTGCCTGTTTGATTTGTTCACTATTCCATTCTGCTAAGCCATAAACTGCTTTATCTAACCATTTTGGGTGCTGATGGATAAAACCATAATAATCGGTATAAAAAGAAGCAGAGTTAACTCTAAACGCACCCGACAAATCAAAAACTGTACAACCATGTTCTAAAAAATAAGGAGCTATATTGTGGCTGACTGCATGTTCAGTAGCTAAAAAAACTATATCAAGATCATTGATATAGGCAGAATAATCTGCAGTGGCAATAAGTGGTAAGTCAACAACACCTTTTAACTGAGGGTGTAAATCATAATCAGAAATAAGCTTACCACCGTCTTGGCTGTTTTCAGATACGGTTAAAGCAATAAGTTGTATATGCGGATGCTTGTGTAAATAATAAGCTAATTTTGCCCCCGCATAACCACTTGCACCAACAATAATTGCTTTTAACATACCCTACCCTTATCTATTTTTTATGCAATAATGTGCATATAGTAGGTTATTTATAAGGCTATTACAAGTACAAAATGAATTTTTATTCACTTTTTATGAATTTAATTTCAAACATTTTTTGCAGATACCCAAATATTCTAACGTATTATGTTATATTAAATTGTTTTTTAGTAAATATAAACACGAGTAATCTGTTCGAAATGCCTGCCGATAAAGATCGGCAGGTGAGGTGTTGGATTATTTTAATAAAGTTGCTGATTTTAATATCGCTATCAATAATTCCCAATAACGATAAACACTTTGAATGTTAACTTTTTCATCTGGTGAATGTGGCGAAACAATCGTTGGTCCAATTGATATCATATCCAGATTTGGGTAACTTTGTTTAAATAAACCACATTCAAGCCCTGCATGAATCACCATTATTTTGGCTTTCTGAGAAAAAATTTCGTGATATTTATCTTTAGCAAGCTTTAAAAGCTGTGAATCTAAATTAGGTTCCCAACCTGAATAACCGCCACTTATTTCATAATTAGCATCCACTAATTGGCTAAGTGATGTCAATGTTGATACAACCGCATCTTTAGCACTATCAACTTGAGAACGAATAAGAAAATGGACATTCAGTTGATTGTCCTCAATACTAACAATACCTAAATTGAGCGATGTTTCAACCACACCATGAAGTTGATCGCTCATTCTAACTACACCATTAGGCGCTGAATTTAACCAGCTTATGATTTTATTTTGATGCTCTGTAGTTAATACACGTTTTACTTTGTTTGATTCAACTTCCGATAACGTTATTTCGATAGCAGGTTCTACATGACCTAACTCACTGTGTAAAATTGTTTGATACTGTTTAACAATGGCTTCTAATTTTGGCAGATCTTGTTTATTTAGTGTAATTTCAATAAAGGCTTCTCTTGGGATCGCATTACGTAGTGAACCACCTTTTATATCAGCTAATCTAAACGAGATATCTTGTGCATATTGCGCTAAAAAGCGAGCCATCAATTTAATTGCATTTCCACGACCAAGATGAATATCACAACCTGAATGCCCCCCTTTTAATCCTTTAAGTGAAATGTTCATATAACAATCATGCTTTTCTGGCATTACTGCATAAGTAACAGCAAAGGTTGTAGTAAAGTCAACGCCGCCAGCACAACCTGTAAATATTTCGCCTTCATCTTCAGAATCAGTATTAATTAGATAGTGACTTTTTAGCCAATTAGGTTGTAAACCAAAGGCTCCGTGCATACCAGTTTCTTCTGATACTGTTATCAATACTTCAATTGGTCCATGTTCAACAGCAGGATCAATTAAAACAGCTAATGCAGATGCTAACCCAACGCCATTATCAGCACCTAATGTCGTTCCTTTGGCTTTTACCCATTCGCCATCAACATAAGCTTGAATTGGGTCAGTTAAAAAGTCGTGACTAGTACCTTCATTTTTTTGTGGCACCATATCCATATGAGCCTGTAATGCAATTGATGGGCACTCTTCCATACCTTTGGTAGCAGGTTTACTTAACAAAATATTACCTACTTTATCAAGTTTGCAATCAATACCATGAGTTTTAGCAAAATCGACGATATATTTAGTTATCATTTGTTCATGGTGAGATGGGTGCGGAATTTTACAGATATCATTAAAAATCTGCCAAACAAATTTAGGCGTTAAGGTAGAAAGCATAATATAACCTCAATATTAAGTATGTAATAAATTAATGAGTGGTTTTTTTTATTGAATCACATTATAATAAGGTGCAATTTTACATCTATTTTTAGTTCATTAATATTTATTTATTCATACAATCGATTAAAATTGCAGGTTACTCAATGTCAACAGATCAAATTTTATTAACAGAAGAAGAAATCCAAGCCAAAAAACAACATAAAGCAGAACTTATTGCTGAAAAGAAAAAATTCAATGTTACTTGGGAAATGTTGCAATCCTATGGGCGCCAACTTTCTGAACGCTTATTACCTGCAAATCAATGGAAAGGTATTATTGCCGTTAGTCGTGGTGGATTAGTTCCAGCGGCAATTTTAGCGCGCGAATTAAGTATTCGCTATGTCGATACCGTTTGTATTTCAAGTTATGATCATGATCATCAACGTGAAAAACTAATATTAAAACAAGCTAATGGCGATGGTGAAGGTTTTATTGTTGTTGATGATTTAGTTGACACTGGTAACACTGCTCATACAATTCGCGAAATGTACCCTAAAGCTCACTTCGTAACTATTTTTGCAAAACCTGCTGGTAAACCACTTGTTGATGATTATGTTGTCGATATTGCACAAGATACTTGGATTGAACAGCCATGGGATACAGGTGTTATGTTTGTTAAACCTATTAGCGATCATAAATAATTGATAAGGAAGTTAAGGTTGTTATGGCAACTACCGAAAATCTAACTGAACAGATATTTAAACCACAATTTGATTATCCTGAAACTTCAACACTTATCAATCGCATTGATAATAGTAATGGTAGTAGCATTAGCGCCTTAGATGGGGAAGTTGACTCCAGATGGTATCGAATTATTAATCCCATTTTGTGGCATTGGCGTGGATTACCCAAATTAGAGGCTGAAGCGGTTTTATCAAAAATTGCCGCTTCAACTCGACGCCACACAAATGATACCCGGCTAGACACTGTTGTTGGTTATCAATCTGGCAACTGGGTCTATGAATTTTTAAATCAAGCGGCAGTATGGCAAGCTAAAGCTGAATCAATTGATGAAGCAAATCTTATAGATGAAAATAAAAATAATTTACACGATTATTATCTCATAGCCAGCATATATGCAAGTATTGCTAGTTATCCTCATTTTAAAAATGACCAACTAGCAATGTATGCCCAAACATGCGCTTATCAGTATTATGCAAAAGCTCTTCAATTTTCGCCATTTTTGATAAAAGAACTGGAATTTAAAGTCGATAATCGTAGTGTCAAAACAATTTTACATTTACCAAAATGCGAAGGGACTTGCCCTGTTGTGTTGATTTGTAATGCGTTAGGCAATTTGCAGATCGATTATTATCGTTATTTTAGTGAATTTTTAGCGCCGCATGGATTTGCCATGCTAACTGTTGATCTACCAACTGTTGGTTATAGCCGTAACTTTGCTTTATCACAAAATAGTAGCCAAATTCATCAAGCTATATTAGAGAAGTTGTCTTCTGTTCCATGGATAGATGATCATCGGATTGTTGTTGCTGGATTTAGATTTGGTTCGCATATTGCCACACGTTTAGCTTATTTGATGCCAAATAAAATAAAAGGCGTATTTAACTTTACTCCGTTTATTCATCAAATCTTTGTTGATAAAGATCTGCAAAAAAATCTACCGAATAGTTATAAAGATATGTTAGCTAGCCGTTTGGGATTACCTTCAATATCCAACCAACAATTGGCAGCAGAATTAAATTATTTTTCACTAAAAAATCAAGGACTTTTAACTCATGCTTGTCATGTACCTGTTATGAATATCATCCTTGAGGATGATAAGTTAAGCGATCTTTGTGAAGCAAAATTAATTCATTCAATCAAACAAAATAAAGTAATAACTGTACCTAAAACACAGTTACAAAAAAGTTTGCATCAGGCATTAACACAATCAGTAAATTGGATGAAGTCTGTTATATAACGTGAAAAAATAAGAATATGCTATGACTATTAAAAAACAACAAATCGTGGTTGTTAAATTAGGCACCAGTGTACTAACAGGTGGAACAAAACAACTTGATCGAGCACAAATAGTTGAGTTAATAAGACAATGCGCAAGTCTACATCAAGATGGACATAAAATTATCATTGTTACATCTGGTGCAATTGCAGCTGGACGCGAATATCTTAACTTCCCTACCCTACCTAATACTGTTGCTTCAAAGCAATTACTTGCTTCTGTTGGACAAAGTAAGCTTATTCAACTTTGGGAACAGCTATTTTCTATCTATAAGATCTATATTGGTCAAATGTTACTTACCCGTGCAGACCTTGAAGATCGTGAAAGATTTTTAAATGCCCAAGACGTTTTAAAAGCAATGTTAGATAATCATATCGTTCCAATCATCAATGAAAATGATGCTGTTGCAACCGCAGAAATTAAAGTTGGCGATAATGATAATTTATCAGCACTAGCTGCCATTTTAGCCGAAGCAGATAAGTTGATTTTATTAACCGATATTGAAGGTCTTTATACAGCCGATCCAAGAGCTGATAAAAATGCCAAGTTAATTCATGAAATTGATCATATTGACGATAATTTGCGAAGTATCGCCGGTGATAGTGTTTCAGGGCTTGGCACGGGTGGTATGAGCACAAAATTACAAGCAGCTGAAGTAGCTGGAAGTGCAGGTATAGAAGTTATTATCGCTGCAGGAAATAAACCAAATGTTATTATTGATATTGTCAATAATAAACCGATTGGAACACATTTTTCACCACAAAAAACACCATTAGAACATCGTAAACACTGGTTGTTTGGTGCACCAAAAGCAGGAAAAGTGTTATTAGATGATGGTGCTGTTAATGCGATTTTAAATAATGGTAGTTCGCTATTACCTAAAGGAATTATCAGCGTAGAGAAAGATTTTTCTCGCGGTGAAGTTATTGATATTTGCGACAAATTTGGCAAACGCATTGCGCGAGGTGTCAGTCGTTATAACAGTGATGCTTTAAGGCAAATTGCTGGGCATCATTCTCAAGAAATTAGTCAAATTATTGGCTATGAATATGGTCACGTTGCTGTTCATCGTGATGATATGATAATAAAATAAATAATAAACAAGAAAGGAAAAAAATTATAGGATTAGCTATTGGAGGTATAATTGCTAATTGGTTAGCAGTAGATAGATTTAAATTATATGACTGATGATGATAAGCAATCATTATTAAAAGAAATAAATAATATAAAACAACTAAATAGTAATATAAAATAGTGGTGATAACAATGTTACAGCAAATGGGTAAAACTGCTAAACTTGCTTCATATCAACTAGCACAATGTCCTACCGCAATGAAAAACAACACGTTGATGGTTATTGCTGATTTATTAGAACAGCATAGCGCAAGTATACTCATTGCAAATGAAAAGGACATCCAAGCGGCAAAAAAACAAAATTTAAACGAAGCCATTTTAGATCGTCTACTCTTAACACCCAAACGATTATCATCTATTGCCAATGATGTCCGTAAAATCATTTCATTAACTGATCCTATTGGTCAAATCATTGATGGTTCTACTTTAGAAAACGGCTTAAAGTTACACCGTCACAGAGTACCACTTGGCGTTATTGGTGCGATTTACGAGGCTCGACCAAATGTAACAATTGATATTACAGCTCTTTGTTTAAAAACAGGCAATGCCGCAATACTTCGCGGGGGTAAAGAAACAATCAATACTAATATGGCCACAATTTCTGTTATTCAAAAAGCGTTAAAACAAGTTGGTTTACCCCAGACAGCTGTTCAATGTATTAATAATCCTGATCGTAAATATATTCATGAGTTACTTAAACTCGATAAGTATATCGATATGATTATCCCTCGAGGTGGTGCATCTTTACATAAATTATGCCGTGAACATTCAACAATACCTGTCATTACAGGTGGTATTGGAGTCTGTCACATTTTTGTTGATGAAAGTGCTGATGTTGATAATGCTCTACCAATTATTGTCAATGCCAAAACTCAGCGTCCAAGCACTTGTAATACGCTTGAAACGTTACTAGTCCACCGAAATATTGCGGAGCAGTTTTTACCAAAACTTTGTCAGGTCATGGCAGATAATAACGTCGTATTACATACTGACCAAAACTGTTATGACATATTAAAAACAGGTAATGCAACTATCCTACCAGTAAAAAATGAAGAATTACGGCAAGAATGGTTATCAAAAGATTTAAATGTGATCATTGTTGATTCACTTGAATTGGCTGTAGAGCATATCCGCGAGTATGGTACGGGGCATTCGGAATCCATTCTCACGCGTAACTTGCTTAATGCAGAACAGTTCGTAAATCAGGTTGATGCAGCTGCAGTTTATGTCAATGCATCAACACGTTTTACTGATGGTGGGCAATTTGGATTAGGTGCAGAAGTAGCAGTTAGTACACAAAAACTACATGCACGCGGACCAATGGGACTCGAAGCTTTAACTACCTATAAATGGATAGGTTATGGAGACAATTTAATTCGTCAATAATAAAATTCTGTTTAATATAACTGTTCGGACATCCCGAACAGTTTTTATGCTTAACCAAACTAATCAAAATTACGCATTAATAATGCATAATTTAAATCGATTTCTTCAGGAATCGGAATATAAACAATATGACCATCACCTAAACCAGCAGGAACAGGTTGTCCTTTTTTGTTTTCCATTCGCTCAATCGTAAAAGTTTTGTTGCCTTTCGGCGTCATCATTTCAACGCTATCCCCAACAGAGAATTTATTTTTTACGATAACTTCAGCCAACCCATTTAATCGTTCACCACTAAACTCACCAACAAATTGTTGCCTTTCCGAAACAGAATGGCTATGTTTGTAGTTTTGCATTTCTTCATGCTTATGGCGACGTAAAAATCCTTCCGTATACCCTCGATGAGCAAGTGCATTAAGCTCTTGTAACAAGCGAGGATCAAAAGGCTTACCTTCACTCGCTGCATCAATAGCTTGGCGATACACTTGTGCTGTTCTTGCACAATAATAAAAAGATTTAGTTCTCCCTTCAATCTTGAGCGAATGTACACCAATTTTTGTTAAATCATCTACTAATTCCACTGCTCTTAAATCCTTTGAGTTCATAATATATGTACCATGCTCATCTTCGTAAGCTTGCATATATTCACCTGGGCGACCTGATTCTTCAAGCATAAATACTTTACTAGTAGTTTGACCAATTCCTAATGTTGGTTCAACTTGTTTTACCGAGATCGGTTCACATTTATGTACAATTTGCCCCACTTCGTCTTCTTTACCCTCAGCAACTTTATATTCCCAACGGCAAGCATTAGTACATGTCCCTTGATTTGAATCACGCTTATTAATATAGCCCGAAAGCAAGCAGCGCCCAGAATATGCCATACACAATGCACCATGAATAAACACTTCTAACTCCATTTCAGGAACTTTTTTACGGATTTCAGCAATTTCATCAAGTGATAATTCGCGCGATAAAACGACTCGAGTTAATCCCATTTGATGCCAAAATTTTACTGTTGCCCAGTTAACAGCATTCGATTGTACAGATAAGTGAATTTCCATATCAGGAAAATGTTCGCGAACTAACATGATTAAACCTGGATCTGACATGATAAAGGCATCAGGTTTCATATTTACAATGGGTTCTAAATCACGAATAAAAGTTTTTAACTTCGAGTTATGTGGTGCTATATTCACAACTACATAAAACTTCTTACCTTGAGCATGTGCTTCGTTAATGCCAATTGCTAGATTTTCATGATTAAATTCATTATTACGAACTCGTAGACTATATCGCGGTTGGCCGGCATAAACAGCATCTGCACCATATGCGAAAGCATAACGCATATTTTTTAAAGAACCGGCAGGGGAAAGTAATTCTGGTTTTGCATATAAATTTGTCATTAAAAATGCCTCTGATTTCAGGTCAGTATTACTTATAAGTAATAGGTTAAGCAAAATAGGATGGGCATTTTACGCTTTAGCCTATCTGTTGGCAAATTTATTATATTCCAAGCTATAAAAAACTTTCAGTTATTGCTTTTCTCGACACTTCTCACTTTATTTAAGTATGATAAGTTAGGTTTTGTTATTCAATAATGGTAAATATTCATCCCATCGGTATTCTCTAATTGGCATGGGATTAACCTCTTTAAAATATAAAACTAATGCAGGTTTAATACCATTCCAATTATCCACAAACTCATATCTAACAAGTTTACCATTTTTGATTAACTTCTTTGCTTTTGCATGATAATTAAAGTAGCCCATAAATAATGTTAATAAATTAGCTTACAAAATTAAAAAATAAATATAACTGAAAAAAGTAAAAATTGATTAATTTAAAAAATGGAGGCGCGTCCCGGAGTCGAACCGAGGTAGACGGATTTGCAATCCGCAGCATGGCCACTCTGCCAACGCGCCTTGGAGGTCTATCTGAATAGGTTGCAAATAGTATCACTGGCTTGACTAATCGTCAAGATTAAATAGATTATAATTACAGCAGTCACTTTATTTTTAACTAAATTTTAAATAATCGACTTTTTTGACAAAATTTTAGTAGCCCAATACATACCAAATAATGATAAGTTTAAAAGTTAATACTAAAATTAGTCAAAACTGATTAAAATTATATAAATAACATGTACCATAAAAATATTTTCTATTTTTTATACTAATTTTATATACTTGTGTTAACTATATTTCATATTATAGGCCTAATTATGATTAATTTAAAATTCAGAGAAGTAAAAAAAGACTTGTCTTCCAAAGAATTAAAGGTCGCTCTGTACATTATGGATCACTCACAAACCCTAAAAAATATGAGTATTCAGACCTTAGCAAAACTTAACCATGTTAGTACAAGTACTATTTTACGTTTGTGTAATAAATTAGGTTATAACGGTTTTAGTGATTTTAAAGTTGACTTGATTTCATCCTCTCCACAAAAACTAAGTGCTGATATTTTACAAGATGATATAAATCTTAATGATACTTTGATAGATGTAAATAGAAAGGTGCAAGCAATGGAAAAATCATCTATCGATGAAACTCATTCAATGATCAAACCTAAAGAGCTAGATAAAGCCATAGATCTAATAATTGCTAGTAATAAAATTATTATTTTTGGTAGCAGTAGCAGTGGTTTAGTCGGTAAAGAGCTTGAATACCAACTTATTAAAATAAAAAAAGATGTTAATTGTCATTTTGACGCACATATTCAAAAAAGTATTGTCAGTACCCTTGATAAAAATGATTTAATTATAATTATATCTCACTCAGGAGAAACACCTGAATGTATTGAGTTATTAAAATTAGGACAAGAAAATAAAGTACCATCAATTGCTATAACTAAAATGGGACAAAGCCAAGTTTCTATGCTAGCTGATATTATATTGAATACTACATCTACAGAACATGTTTCACGTTTAATTCCTATTCGATCTAAAATTTCGCAAATTTCAGTTATCAATATGATTGTGACTAATTTATTTATACGCAAATATGACAAACGTTTGTTATTACAAACTCAAAATAGAGAAGAACGCAAGTACCCTCATCGGTAATATACTCACAGCCATTTAATAATATTTTAGCTATCTTCACAATGATATAGTATTTAATTATTTCATAATAGCTACGATCTTCCTCTTTTTATCTATCAAACTAATAACTCCTATAGAAATTAAAGAAACTTCACAAAACATTTTATTTGTTAAATAGTTACAATTAAACATGATCTAAATCACAATTTTTTAAAAATTTTAAAAAAAATTGATGACTAAAATTAAGTATAGATGTAATTTTATTACTAAATAAATTTAAAACTAAAGTAATAATGTTACATTAAAAATAATTAAAAAGGAAATTGATAATGCATAGACAATTGCCCGTTATTTTAGCTAGCCATGGCTCATTTGCACAAGGTGCACTTGATTGTGCTCAAATGCTAATAGGTAAACAACAAAATATCCGTGTGATATCTGTTCAAATCGATAGCAATATCGAAGAATTACGCCAACAAATAGAGGAAAGTTATCAAGCGCTCAACCAAGGTGACGGTGTAATTATCCTTGTTGATATTATAGGTGGTACACCATGTAATTTGGCGGGAGAATTACTTTTTAAACATGAAGGAATTTTACTTTTTTGTGGATTTAATATTCCAATATTACTTGAAGTTTTAAATAATCGAGAAGGTACACTTAATAATGTAAAAACAGCGATTGAAGAAATATTTCCGCAAAGTTGTATTGATGTTGGACAAGTTTTAAATGCCAAATCTGAGCAATCTACTCTACTGTAAGGAGGTAACAATGCCAATAAATTTAACAAGAATAGATGACCGCCTTATCCACGGTCAAGTGATCACTACTTGGGTAAAAAATTATAATATTGAACAAGTCTTAATTATCAATGATAAAGTTGCAATGGATAAGGTTCAACAATCAGTCTTAACCATGTCTGCTCCTCCAGAATTAAAAGTATTGGTTTTTGGAGTACAACAGTTTATCGACATTATCAAAAAAACACCTATAAAAAAACGCACAATGCTACTTTTTACAAATAGTATAGATGTGAATAAGTTAATTGAAGGTGGTCTAGAAATTGAAAAACTCAATGTAGGAGGAATGCGAATGCAAGAAGGAAGACATCAGCTATCACGGGCGGTATCAGTAACTCATGAAGAGAAACAAGCATTTAAACACATTATTGAAAAAAATGTGAAAGTCGAAATTCAAATGGTACCAAAAGATCCAATTATCGAGCTAAAACCATTGCTTGATTAAACTTTAACAACTTTTTTGTTCATTAATTTGGAGGTTAACTTATGTTAACACAGGCTATTCTTGTCGCCTTTTGGGCGGGAATTTGTTCTATGGATGATGTCGGTCCACAAATGTTACGTCGACCATTATTGACTGGTACAATTGCAGGTATCATCATGGGAGACTTGGTTCAAGGGCTCATAATCAGTGCAACACTAGAGTTAATGTGGATGGGTATTGGCAATGTTGGGGCTTATTCTGCGCCAGATATTGTAGCTGGTGCAATTATTGGTGTTTCACTTGGAATTACTACGGGAGGAGGAATTGCAACAGGGATTGCTTTAGGAGTACCAGTATCACTTCTGTGTCAACAATTACTTATTATCTGGCGTTCATTTGCTTGTTTTCTTAATCCATGGGCAACACGGGCTGTTGAAAATGGTAATTATAAAGCACTAAGTAAAGTTCATTTTTTCTCAACTCCTGTATGGTTTTTGATTCGTGCTGTACCTTGTTTTATAGCCATTTACTTTGGTAGTGATCTTATTAAAACAATTTTAGATGCTATCCCACAAAGTATAATCACTGGTATGGGGGTTGCTTCTAAACTAATTCCTGCTGTCGGTATTTGTATTTTATTATTGATGCTATTAAAAGGCAGAATGTGGTTTTTTTTCCTCCTTGGTTTTATGTTAACTACTTATCTAAAATTACCAATTATCCCAATCACTTTTATCGCCTTAGCTTTTGCCGTACTGTATGACATGGCATCAATGAGCAGCAAAAATAATAATGCATATAAACAAGATGATAAATCTGCATTAAATAATAACATTGAAGAGGATTATGACCTATGATAAATGAAAAAAAAATAACAAAGAAAGATCTTAATCGCATTTTTTGGAATTTACAAACAATGTCTTTTTCTTATAACTATGAAAAAATGCAAATGATCGGGTTTGCGCATTGTATGACGCCAGTATTGGATAGGCTTTACCATGATGCTGATAAAGAAACTCGTGTTCGAGCAATGAATCGTCATTTAGAATTTTTTAATTGTCAAATCAATGCTAACGCACTAATTTTAGGCGTAACCGCAGCAATGGAAGAAAAAACGAAAGAAGACGAAAAAGAAGCTGTTGTTTCTGTGAAAGCTGGTTTAATGGGACCATTTGCAGGATTAGGAGATAGCCTATTAAAATTCACTTGGATGCCAATTTGTGGCAGCATTGGAGCTGCTTTTGCTCTACAAGGTAATATTATTGGACCAATTTTAATGTTCCTAATCTATAATATAGTCAATATATTAACTAAATATTTCTTTATTCATTACGGATATAATAAAGGTGTTGATCTAATTGAACAATCCAAAAATTCAAACATTATTCAACGAATAAGTAACTTAGCTAATGTAGTCGGAGTTATGGTTCTTGGCTCTTTAATTGCAACAACGGTTAAAGTATCTACACCATTGGCGATTAATGTCGGTGAGCAATCAGTAAAAATTCAGGAAATGTTTGATAAAGTAATGCCTAACTTTTTAACCTTAATGTTTGCTTTAGGCACATTCTTTTTAGTAAAAAAATTTCAAGGTAAATATACAGTTACATTAATTTTAAGTGTAATGGTAATAGGTGTAATTTTGTCGGTATTTGGAGTTTTAAAATAAGGATGTAACATGAAAAAACAAATTGAAACAGCATCGGTTATCCGTAATAAACAAAATAAATTAAAAATCTCATTTAAAATTAGCAACAATATGCCCGTAGATTTATATTGGACAGATGAAGCCAATATCAATACATCTAATAAAACATTAATAAGTAAAAATATACAAAATGATTTCACTATTGACGATCCTTTACAAACAAAGCGACGAATTTATTTGATATTACAAACTCAAGAACATGATTCATTTTTATTTGGAGAACGTACTCTACCTATTGCAGGCTTAAATAACTTTCGTGACTTTGGCGGTTACTTAGGAAGTAATGGTAAACGAGTAAAATGGGGAAAGCTATATCGTTCTAATCACTTATATGGATTGAAACCTAATGCTGAAAGTTATATTCGATCACTTGGTATCAAGACTATTATAGATTATCGTTGTGCTAACGAAATCAAAACTAGTCCAAATACTTTCATCGGTGAACAAAATACTTTTAATTTAGATGCTTCAGCGCAAACAGCTGAACTTGCTGCTCAATTTGCTGCCGACCCTAGTGATGAAGATCGTGCACTAATTGAAAGCGTACTACACGATATTCCTAAGGAATTAGTTAATGGTAAAGGCATACAAGTTCTTGAACAATATCGTAATTTTGTATTAAGTGACAAATCGAAAAATGCCTATAAACAGATGCTTCAAATAATGTTAGAACCAAACAATAGCCCAAACATACAACATTGTCGAGGAGGTAAAGACCGCACAGGTTATGGTGTGTTATTATTACAAGTAATGTTAGGAGTATCAGAGGAAGACATTATTTATGATTACATGTTAACACATCAAAATCGTTTAGAACGAAACAAAATAAAAATGGCTGCATATCGAAAAATTACGGATAATGAAGATGTGTTAGGTTATTTATTGAGTTTAATTGATACGCGTGAAAGTTTTGTTATTGAAATTCTCAATACTATGAAAGAAGTTGCTGGCACTCCAGCTAATTACATCAAGCAAGAATTAGGTTTCACAGAGCAAGATTTTAAAACTATGCAAAAGAATTATCTAGAAGATTAATATAACTTTTATTAATAATAAAGCGCAATATTTATTGCGCTTCCATTTTTTACATACAATAGAATAACAAATTATTCTGATGTTTCGGGATATTTATAGATCCAGGTAATATCTGGATAATTAGCGAATGCATTTGGAAATAAATAAACACCACTTAGAAATGGAAAATTAATTGACTGCCAATTAACATTAAAATTAGGTTGAAATTTGATGATGGAATCAAAAAGTAACGTTGTACAATAAAGATGTGGCTCTTCACGGGGGGCTAATATGAAAGCTTCACCTTGCTTTGTTAAAAGATCATTAACAATTTGTTGTTGTTGCTCATTAGATATAAAATTAGGTCTTGCTATAGCATATGTTTCGGCTAGTTCTGGCGTTATAAACTCTGCTAAAGTTGATACAATAACTTGGTTAGGATGGTACTCATCATCGTTGGTCGTAGCATGAATAATTCTAATTTCTGGATTGATTGATATAATCATACCAATATGTGAAAAATTACTACCACCTAATTGATTGACTATAAGACTATCGGTTTGTATACCTTTTCTAAAAATCCAATCGCCAACTTTTACTGAATGTGGTGTTTCGGTGGTTGGATTTGAAAAATGAACAGTATCATTAGCTAGAGCAAAATTTACTAGCATCATAATTAACATCATACAAAGATAATAGCAAGATCTCATCAAAAATCGTTTCTTAATAAAAAAGGGTAATCACTATTTACCCTTTTTAGATTCTTCTAAAAACATAATCTATATTGACAATAATATAGCTATTTAAGATTAATTAGCCATTTACCATCAGCTTTAATCACCGATATGTTTTTTTCCTCTTTTTTAGTAGCATCTTTAAAGATAACAGTAGTGCTAACTATTGCCATATTTTTTTCATCATTAGTATATTTTACGAGTTCAGATTCGACTTTATCAAGTCCTCCATGTTCATCAGCAAATTGTTTACCTCGCTGTAGTGCTTCTTGCATTTTGCTTTTAACGAACATTCGCATATCCATACCTTTGTTATCATCATCTTTAGGAAAATTGATGAGATTTATAACAGTATCTGAATCACCTTTGTAGATCGCTGAGATAAATTTTTCTGCTACTTGTTCAGGAGAATCATCATTCGAGCATGCTGTTACCATAAGTGCTAATAAGAAAATGCTTAAAAACTTTATTACTAATTTCATTTTTATTTCCGTTCCTAATATTATTTATGTTTAATATTAATATGTTAAAATTATGCTCCTAAATTGAATCCACAAAAAGAATCACAGAAAGCGACAAAATAATACTATATAATCAAATAATTGCAAAGTAATATGGAATAATAACACTATTTAAAATTTAAAAGGATATCTTGCCAACTTTGATCTAACTTAGCTTCAATAATCATTGGTTTATGTTGGATTGGATGTTTGATTTCAAGTTTGCTTGCATGTAACATCAATCGTTTGATATTAAAATAAGTTGCAAATGCACGATTCTGATGTAAATCACCATGTTTGCTATCCCCCAATATCGGATGGAAAATATGTTTCATATGGCGACGTAGTTGATGTTTACGACCGGTTTGTGGTTTTAATTCAACAAAACTATACCTTGCTGTTTCAAATTTGCCAACCTTAATCGGAACTTCAATTTTGCTGATAGATTTGTAAAATGTGACGGCATCTTGTGCTGGTTTATTCTTATTAGTAAATTTATCTGCAATTTTATCTAATTCTTCAACTAAAGGGTAATCAATCACCGCTTCCCCCTCAACATAACCGCGCACAATCGCATGATACGTTTTTTCAATTTGTTTTTTTGCAAATTCTTCTGACATAATTCTTGCTACATCACTAGAAAGAGCAAACAACAAAACACCAGAGGTTGGTCTATCTAGCCTATGTATAGGGAAGACATGTTGACCGATTTGATCACGCAATGTTTGCATCACAACAACTGTTTCAGTTTTATCTAACCAACTGCGATGCACAAGCCAACCAGATGGTTTGTTAATGGCAATTAAGTCATCATCTTGATAAAGAATTTCAAACATAGAATATTTATTAAAATATCAATTATAAAAAGAGTTCTTCAAGCTCTTTAGCTATATTAGGGCCATTATTATCACCAATGGCATAATTTGCTTTGGCTTTCACTTCATCATCAGCATTACCCATCGCAATCCCTAATCCAGCAATAGATAACATACTTATATCATTATAACTGTCACCAAAAGCGACTATTTCGCTTAAATCAATATTTTCGTACTCTGCCCAGTGAGTTAACCCATTTCCTTTGGTATTTCCTTTAACTGCTACATCTGCTCGATTTGACCAAGACCATTCACACGAAAACATACCTAAGGAATCAACTGCATTTGAAAATTGTTGTAAAGCAGGTATATTATGACTACTTGTTGCAAATTTAAAAATAGCGTCAGATTGCTCAATAACTTTTTCAAAATCATCTACTTTTTTAATTTCAGGTTGTAAAAACTCAGGCAATGATTTAACCCACTTAAAAAAGCTTTCTAGATGATCATCTAACAATTCATAAGTCATCATTTTATCAGTATAAATTAATGTATGAATACCATATTGATTGACAAGATTTAGTAGCATTCGAGCCTGATCTTTCGTCATTGGTTTAGCGGCAAAAGCGTTTTGTTTCTCAAAATCATAGATATAAGATCCATTACAACAAATTGCCGGGGTTGATAATTTGAGCTGATAGTAATAAGGATAAATTACAGAATGATGCCGCCCTGAAACTAAAATAACTTTCACACCTTTAGCTGTAATTTTTTCAATGGCCGCTATTGTTTCTGGTAAAATTAAACGATTGCCGGCTAACAACGTACCATCCATATCAAAGGCTACGGCTTTATACTTCATATAATACCTCTTTTCATTTCTGATCTTAGCTATAAAGACTGGCTAAGTACTAAAAGTTCAATAAAATTATAATTCTATTTTTTGACGACCAACAAACGAATGCGATAAGGTGGTACCATCTACCATTTCGAGTTCACCACCAACTGGAACACCATGAGCTATTCTTGTTGCTGTTACATTAAACTCTGCACACATTTGCGCAATATAATTAGCTGTTGCATCACCTTCGACGGTGGGATTAGTGGCTAAAATAACTTCGCTAATCGACTCTGAAGATAGTTTTTTTTTCAATAAATCAAGACCTATATCACTAGGCCCAATACCATCTAAAGGTGATAAATGCCCTAATAATACAAAATAGCGACCACTATACTGCCCAGTTTGTTCAATGGCTACTATATCTGCTGGAGTTTCAACCACACAAAGCTGTTCACTACTTTGACGACGAGCATTTGCACAAATAGTACAGGTTTCTTGTTCGGTAAAAGTTCGGCATTCCTTGCAATGGCCGATATTTATCATTGCTTCATGTAGCTCATGAGCTAATTTAATGCCACCTTGTCGATTTCGTTGTAATAAATGAAAGGCCATTCGTTGCGCCGATTTTGGACCAACGCCAGGTAAACAACGCAATGCTTCCATAAGTGATTCTAATAATGGGCTTATTTGCATGAATTATTTGGTTTCCACATATTTGAGTTTTAAGATAATAATACCTTTTTTAAAAAATCTATCAAACAAGAATTATTCTATTGTTTAATTAACTAACGATAAAATCAAAAAGATTGCAGAAAATAAGTAGGTAGGATGTTACATAACGTACAATCTATGTTATAAAAGCACATATTCAAATATATAACATTATTATGTATAAATTTTTAGACTATCTTTTGTTCTTGCTACGATGATAACTTTTTGGTTCTTCACCTTTAAAAAGGCGCATAATGTTATTATTATGGCGAACAATAATCAAACAAGAAAGCATTGCAACTGGTAAAGTAAGCTCAGGTTTGAATAACCAAACATAAAATGGCGCCATAAGAAAACCAACAACTGCAGCCACCGAAGAATATCCTGTTATTAGTAAAGTAAGTAACCAAGTTAAAATAAAGCAACCTGTAAAATCAAACCCAATTGGAGCCATCATACCTAACGCAGTTGCAACTCCTTTTCCTCCACGAAAATGAAAAAAACAGGGGAAAATATGTCCTAAACAAGCAAAAATACCAATAATACCTAAAAAGAAAGGTGTAATACCAAGCCGATATGAAATATAAACAGGAATTGTACCTTTTAACATATCAAAGATTAAAACAAAAATGGCTGGTAATTTGCCATTGAGTCGTAAAATATTGGTTGCTCCAGGATTGTGAGATCCATGTTCTGAAGGATTAGGTAAATGCATGATGCGACTAATAATCATTGCACCAGAAAGCGAGCCCAAAATATAGGCGACTATGATCATCAATACAATTAGCAATGTCAAAATACAACCCCTTTCATCAACCACACCATGCTGATAATTGCACTTAAGAATCTTACCAAACTCGTCGCAAATCCAGTTTCTGTCTATTTTCAGTACTTATTTAACTATAATATTAATTAAAGTATATAAAAAGACTGGGCGTTGCTCCTCGCCCGTTCTTTATATGCTATATTAATAATAATTCTAGACTACTTTTTGTTTTTCCAACAACGGTTTTAAATATTTACCAGTGAAGGAATGTTTAGATTTCGCAACCTCTTCTGGCGTCCCTTCGGCAATAATTTCTCCGCCACCATTACCACCTTCTGGTCCTAAGTCCACAATCCAGTCTGCTGTTTTAACTACATCCAAATTATGCTCGATAACAACGATAGTATTGCCTTTATCTCGCAAAGAATGTAATTGCGTTAATAATTGTTTCACATCAGCAAAATGTAGCCCAGTTGTTGGTTCATCTAAGATATACAAAGTACGACCAGTATCTCGCTTAGATAATTCTTTTGCAAGTTTTACTCGTTGCGCTTCACCACCCGATAATGTTGTTGCTGACTGTCCAATGGTAATATAAGAAAGCCCAACATCAATCAATGTTTGCAGTTTGCGTGCTATCATTGGCACGGCATCGAAAAACTCGCGACCTTCTTCAACTGTCATATTTAAAATTTCGTTAATAGACTTTCCTTTATATCTGATCTCTAAGGTCTCACGGTTATAGCGAGCGCCATGACACTGATCACAAGGAACATAAATATCAGGCAAAAAGTGCATTTCAACTTTGATTAAACCATCACCTTGACAAGCTTCACAGCGTCCACCCTTAACATTAAAACTAAAGCGCCCTGGATTATAGCCTCGAGCTCGAGATTCTGGTACACCAGCATAAAGTTCACGAATAGAAGTAAAAAATCCAGTATAAGTTGCTGGATTAGAACGTGGCGTACGTCCAATTGGGCTTTGGTCAATCGCAATTACTTTATCAAAATGGTTAAGTCCTTTGATTGATTTATAGGGTGCTATTTCAGTTTTTTCTGCACCATTGAGTTCGTTTTGGGCAAGGGGATATAAGGTATCATTAATTAAGGTTGATTTTCCCGAACCCGATACACCAGTGATACATGTAAATAAGCCAACTGGAATATTTAATGTCACATCTTTAAGATTATTGCCGGTTGCACCAATAAGAGATAACATTTTTTTCTTATCGACTTTGGTGCGAATAGTTGGTATTTCAATTTTTTCTTTACCGGATAAATATTTTCCTGTTAAAGATGTTTTACATGCCATTATTTGTTTGGGTGTTCCCTGAGCAACAACTTCACCACCATGAACCCCTGCCCCAGGACCAATATCAATCACATAATCAGCAGCCATAATAGCTTCTTCATCATGTTCAACGACTATAACAGTATTACCTAAGTCACGTAAATGCGTTAAAGTGTCAATCAGACGAGTATTATCTCGCTGATGCAATCCAATAGAAGGTTCATCTAACACATACATCACGCCAACAAGACCTGCACCAATTTGGCTTGCTAATCGAATACGTTGTGCTTCACCACCTGATAATGTTTCAGCGGATCTTGAAAGCGTTAAATAGTTAAGTCCAACGTTAATCAAAAATTGTAAACGATCGTTTATCTCTTTCAAGATTTTTTCTGCAATTTGAGCTCGTTGCCCTGTCAATGTCAATTTATCAAAAAAATCCTTGGCTTGTTGCGTACTTAAATCACTAATTGTTGGTAAATTTGTATCATTAATAAACACATTTCTTGCTGCCGTACATAACCTCGAACCATTACAACAAGGACAAGGTCGATGACTAATATATTTTGCTAGCTCTTCACGGATAGTTTGTGATTCAGTTTCTTTATACCGACGAGCTAAATTATTAATAATCCCTTCAAATGGATGTTTACGCTTAACCACATCACCACGATCGTTTGAATAAACAAACTGAATTTCGGTATTACCTGAACCATTTAATAAAATATTTTTTATCTTTTCAGGTAATTTCCCATACGGTTTATCAATGTCAAACTTATAATGATCTGCTAATGATTTTAGCATCTGGAAATAGTAAAAATTGCGACGATCCCAACCTTTAATCGCACCAGCAGCTAATGAAACTTCTGGCATCTGAACAATACGTTTTTGATCAAAATATTGTTGCACCCCCAAACCATCACACTCAGGGCACGCACCAGCGGGATTATTGAACGAGAATAATCTCGGTTCTAATTCAGAAATACTGTAACCACAAATAGGACAAGCAAAATTAGCCGAAAACAAATATTCTTCAGCTTGTGGATCATCCAAATTGGCCACTTTAACAATACCATTAGTGATCGAAAGAACCGTTTCAATCGACTCTGCTAAACGAAGTTTTAAGTCGTCACGAATACGAAAACGATCAACAACAACTTCAATGGTATGTTTTTTTTGCAATTCAAGAATTGGCGGATCAGAAAGATCATATACATCACCATCCACTCGTACCCGAATATAACCACTAGCAGCAAGTTGCTCGAACAGTTTAACAAACTCCCCTTTACGCTCAGTAACCACAGGGGCAAGTAGCATATAACGATTATCAGTCGGTAACGCCATGATGCTATCGACCATCTGTGATATCGTTTGTGCAGCTAACGGTAAATGATGATTTGGACAACGAGGTTCTCCAATTCGAGCAAAAAGCAAACGTAAGTAATCATAAATTTCAGTGATAGTCCCTACTGTCGAACGAGGGTTATGCGAAGTTGATTTTTGCTCGATCGAAATTGCAGGTGATAATCCTTCAATATGATCTACATCAGGTTTTTCCATCAATGATAAAAACTGACGAGCATACGCCGACAACGATTCAACATAGCGTCGTTGCCCTTCGGCATATAAAGTATCAAATGCTAACGAAGATTTACCTGATCCAGAAAGACCTGTAATAACAACTAATTTATCTCTTGGAATGGTTACATTAATGTTTTTTAGATTGTGCGTTCTCGCACCACGAATATCGATATCTTTGATTGACATAGATCTCTTCTTTGTTGTGTTTTTTAAACAAAATGGATAGAAAATTAACTGTATATTATACCAGTAACATTTGATTAAATATACAACTATATAGCTGAATATACTACTTGGCTAATTTTATACTAAAACACAGTTTTACCTGAAACTTTTTGACAAAAAATAAACTAAAATTTTTATTTCTACCGCAGAGAAAAACGGTCATTAATAACCGTCATTTGTTGATTTAACTTAGTATATCAATTTTGGAGTCGCATCAACAGGAATAATTGCGCCGCGATATTGTATAACCGTGCCAGCCACCAAATGCCCCTGTAATGCTGACTGAGAAGGGTTCCTTCCACTTAAACGAGCCCCAAGATAACCAGCACTAAATGAATCGCCAGCGGCAGTAGTATCAATCACTTTATCTTTAGTGATTTTATTAGCAGGAACTTCAAAACGACCATCAGCAGAATCAATAATACAGCTATCACTGCCACGTTTAATAACAATTTCAGTTACACCAAATTGTTTTGTATGCTCAATAATTTGCTCATAAGGTAGCTTACCCCATAATAAATCTTCGTCATCTAATGTTAAAAATGCAATATCTGTAAAGCTAAGAATATCAGCATAAACACTACGAGCCAAATCAAGGCTACTCCATAAACATGGACGAAAATTATTATCAAAAATAACTTTACCGCTATTAGCTTTAACACGTTTTAAAAGATCTAATAATTTAAGGATACTTTCAGCATCTAAAATAGCAATACTAATACCGCTCAAATATACATAATCATAATGTTCAATTTGCTGAATTATTCTATCTGTTTCAGTTGTTTTCAACCAAAATTTAGCAGCAGCATCATTACGCCAATAATAAAAAGACCGTTCACCATGTTCATCAGTAACAATAGAATAAAGCCCCGGCATTTTATCAGACATTCTTTGTACTAAATCTGTTTGAATGTTTTCTGTTTGCCAACAATCTAACATTTCTTGACTGAAGGGATCGGTACCAAGCCCGGTTACATAATGTATTGAAAAATCATTATCTTTTAGTAAACGAGACAAATAAATCGATGTATTAAGCGTATCACCACCAAAACCACGCGTAGTCGAATCCTGATTCATCGACAATTCAATCATACATTCGCCAATAACAGCTATTTTTGTAGCCATATTATACTTATCATCTTTAACCTTTTTATAAATAATCTAACGCGATTTTTACCACAACTTTGCGAACTGTTTCGATATTATTATCAATTGCACAAAGCGGTTTATGCACTTCATTAGGTAAAAACACGATAAAATCATTTGGGTGTAATATCAACAAGGTTTCTTCTTTTGGTGTTTCGATAAAGGCAATATCATTTTCTGCTAATTTATTATCTAACACTTTTGTATATGGCGGTAACGTACTCACTGCCATACCCTCTTGCCCAACTAAAACAATCTGAACGTCAATATATTTTTCATGATATTCTGGATTAGCATCGTGGATATATCGCGATGTACTATCTGACACCATAAAAAACATATTATCACCATCAATATCGTAACGCCCCACAGGCGTGTTATTATTGACATTATCTTTAATATATTCAATTGATTGTTTAATTTTTTCGGGTAAATAAGGAACTAACCCTAAATGATTAATATTACCTAAAATCATACCAAATGATCCTTAAAAATATTGATGAAAATTAATACAAATAACCAAATTAGTTGTAACTAACTTATACTATGATAAATTTAATTAGATTGATAAAGAGTATATACATAAGTCACTTATTTTTGTAGATTATTTGACATATTTCTTCACATTCGTTTGTTTTCATCACGTTGATAATATGTGATAACTGTGATTTAAATATAGGCTGTTGAGTTATTAATTGTTCGGCCTTTTCAATGATTGCGGTCTTTTTCGATTCTGGGATAAATTTAGCGTAATTTTCAGCTGATTGTTCTAATGTGTCGATAATATCCAATTTAGATTGTTCAGTTAAACAATCTGGTAAAGCAATCCACTTAAATCCACCGTAGTAATATTTTAACATTTCTGATTGCATCATTTTCACACTATACTGTATGACTCCACCTCTTTCATTATCGGGAAGTTCTTTATAAAACTGATTAATATGGGGAGATATTGCCGCAAAATATTTTATATTAAAAGTGCTTAATAAAATAATTTCTTGTTGAAATCGTTTTAGGTTATTCGTTAGATCTTGGCTGGTTATTTCGTTTGATTTATTTGATGAAAAGGTTAAATAAATCTCAACTATATGGTTGATATAATTGGTTATATCTAATTTCTCATCTATTTTATCTTTTGAAAAATTCTCAAGAAGTTTGGGAGCAGTAAATTGGCTAAGAATTTCTTTACCTTCTTTTGTATATAACCTAGGTAATGTTTTTTGCGCTTCAAATTTTTTGGTTAATTGATAGAGCCTCGTGCGTTCTGAGTGATAATTTAAACCTGTAGCATTCGCAAAGCAACTAGTTAAAATTAATATGACACTTATTATTAACTTCATCATTTGTTATTCCTTATTTTATAATTGTCAAAATTTGGTTACTTAGCCTTGGCAATTTGCGCTTTTAGCATGGCTAGTCTACTTTGCCCTTGTTGCATTTTTTTTTCAGGTGATAATTCGTTACGCTGATCTTGCCACTCCAAGTCGTCTTGTGGCAGTTCTAATAAAAATCGACTCGGTTCAACTTGAAGGGTTTCGCCAAATTGTTTACGTTGCCGGCTAAAAGAAAAAGTCAGTTCTCGTTGCGCCCGAGTAATACCAACATAAGCTAAACGGCGCTCTTCTTCAATGTTATCTTCATCAATGCTGGTTTGATGAGGTAATAAACCTTCGGACATGCCAATCAAGTAGACATAAGGAAACTCTAATCCTTTAGATGCATGTAGTGTCATAAGTTGTACTTGGTCGAGTTCTTCTTCGGACTCGTTACGTTCTAACATATCACGCAAAGTAAATCTAGCGACAGCTTGTTCAAGTGTCATTGCTTCATCAATATCATCACCTTGCAACATATCGTTTAACCAACTGACCAATTGTTCTACATTCCGCATACGCATTTGCCCTGATGTTGGGGATGATGAGGTTTCATAAATCCAGCTCTCATAATGAATCTCGTGTAGAAGTTCATAAATAGCTTCCATGGGTTCAGTATGAGATTTTTGAATAAGGGCATCAAACCATTGTATGAATTCTTGTAATGACTCCATACGTTTACCTGAAAGCAATTGGGTCAACCCCATATCATGGCTTGCTTGATATAAACTAACACCTCGATGATTAGCCCATTCGCCAAGTTTTTGAATAGTTGCTGGACCAATTTCTCGTTTTGGTGTGTTGATAATACGAATAAACGCATTATCATCATCTGGATTAGTTAATAATCGCAAATATGCCATTAAATCTTTAATTTCAATTCGAGCAAAAAATGATGTACCGCCAGAGATTCGATACGGTATCCGATATTGCATGAGTATCTTTTCAATTAGTCGTGCCTGATGATTGCCACGATATAAGATAGCGTATTGACCATATTGACTGTTATGCGCAAAGCGATGGCCAATAAGGTGATTAATAACTTTTTCGGCTTCATGCTCTTCGCTATCGGCTGAAATAACTTTTAATGTTTCACCATAACCCAGTTCTGAGAAAAGTTTTTTTTCAAATATATGTGGATTATTTTCTATTAAGATATTCGCCACTTTTAAAATTCGACCCGATGATCGGTAATTTTGTTCTAATTTTATCACTTCTAAATTAGGAAAATCTTGTTTAAGTAATACTAAATTTTGTGGTCGTGCACCACGCCAAGAGTAAATAGACTGATCATCATCACCAACAACAGTAAATTTAGCTCGGTTACCAACCAGTAATTTGATAAATTCGTACTGACTTGTGTTTGTGTCTTGATATTCATCAACCAACAAATAACGAACTTTGTTTTGCCATTTTTCGCGAACTTCTTCGTTGGTTTTTAATAAGAGTGTGGGCAATAATATAAGATCATCAAAATCTAATATACTGCAAGCTTTTAATTGTTTTTCATACAATTGATAGCAGTGAGCAAATAATTTCTCTTTATTCGTCTGCGCTCTTGCCATCGCAATAGTTGAATCAACAAGATCATTTTTCCAATTTGAGATTGTTGAGCGTAATTGATTAATCAGATCCTTATCATCTTCTAACCATTGATGAGTTAGTTCCTTAAGTAGCGCTGTTTGATCATGATCATCAAATAGTGAGAAGTTAGATTTAATTCCCAGATGAGTATACTCTCGGCGAATAATATCCAATCCTAGCGTATGGAATGTTGATATTTTAAGCCCTCTTACTTCTTGTTTACTAAGAGCTTGGGCTATACGTTCTTTCATTTCGCGTGCGGCTTTATTCGTAAAGGTAACCGCAACAATATGGCGTGGTAAATATTCTTTAACACGAATTAAATAGGAAATTTTGTTAATGATAACCCGAGTTTTGCCAGAACCTGCCCCAGCTAAAACAAGGCAAGGTCCTGAAACATATTCAACGGCTTTTTGTTGACTTGAATTTAAACGCACAGAATAAAACCATTAGGAAAAATGTGAGCTAGTATATAACGATATACTAGCAACGCGCAATTAGCGTCATTATTGAGCAAATATAATTGCTATTTTTTAAATATTATTTGATGAATGTTAAAGCCTGTTCAACAACCTCGATCCCTGCCCCTTTTTTATGCGTATTTTCGCTAAGATAGCGCCGCCATTGCCTTGCTCCTTTACGTCCATTAAATATACCTAAAGTATGCCGCATAATATGGTTAAGTTGCGCACCTTGCATTAGCTGTTGTTCGATATAAGGGTAAAGTGCTTGAATAGCAGATAGAGGATCAATGACGGGAGCATTTGTGCCAAAAATTTGCGTATCAATTTCAGTAAGTAACAGTGGATTTTGATATGCCTCTCGCCCAACCATTACACCATCAACATGCTGTAAATGGCATTTTATTTCATCAATTGTTTTTATGCCACCATTGATGGCTATAGTTAAATTGGGATAATCTTGTTTCAATTTATAAACACGTTCATAGTCAAGTGGCGGAACCTCACGATTTTCCTTTGGGCTTAATCCTGATAACCATGCTTTGCGCGCATGTACAATAAATGTTTTGGTGTAAGGCATTACCTTCTCAATAAATTGACACAAAAAAGTATAGCTATCGCAATCATCAATACCAATTCTTGTTTTTACCGTGACGGGAATATCAACCTGATCTTGCATCTGAGCGATACAATCGGCAACCAAATTTGGATTTCCCATTAAACAAGCACCAAACATACCATTTTGTACGCGATCTGATGGACATCCTACATTTAAGTTGATTTCGTCATAACCACGTTCTTGCGCTAATTTTGCACATTGTGCTAATGCGTTAGGATCGCTACCGCCTAGTTGCAAGCTAAGTGGATGCTCTTCATTGTTGAAAGCTAAATAATCACCTTTTCCAAATAAAATTGCGCCTGTAGTCACCATTTCGGTATATAGCAATGCTTTTTTTGTTAAAATTCGATGAAAATAACGGCAATGTTTATCTGTCCAATCTAACATTGGGGCAATAGAAAAACGATTTAAACTTGAACTATTATGCAAAAAATTACCTCGACATTAATTTAAAAAATGCTATTTTATTCGCCACGTTCAAATAGAGCAATAATATAAGGAATAAAAATGAATACAAATCAAACAAATACAATTTCTTTTCAAATAACTGAATTATTAATAAAACATATGCGTTTTATCGCTACTATGCAACAAGTTTTTGGTGTTATTTTTATAATTGCTGGCGCTTTTACATGTCTAGGAATAATTACTGCTATTGTTGGCATCCCACAAATTTTTGCTGGAGCCAAACTTTTCAAATCGGGAAGTGCATTTAGCTTAGCTGCAAGTCTTCGAAAAGGAGACGATATCGTTGATGCTATAGAAAATATTTATGGCTATTGGAAATATTTTCTAATTACATTTATCGCTTCGATTGTATTTATTGTTTTATACATTGTAATTATTATTTCTATTCTTGTTACATACAGTAATGGTTATTACTAACAATTATTACTTTAATCTAAAGACTACTGATCTTCTAATTTTGGCACCTTTTCAAGTAAGTATCTAGTAGCATTGTTCTAGGCATAACGAGTTGCTATTGTTAATTTTTGGCGAGATTAAAATATGGCAACATCTTTATGCCTTTTGATTGAAAAATCAACAGTCTTAGTATTGTTAACAAAATTAAGGCGCACAATGTGCCTTAATAAATATGTTAACTATAAATATGGCTATTTAACTGTTTTTTCACTACGTGATAAGCCAATAATTCCTGAACGGACGGTTTCGATAATATTGCATGTTTCACGAATTGAGGATAAAAATGAATCTAGTTTTTCACTAGTACCCGATAGTTGTACAATATAATGTGTTGCAGTAACATCTACGATCGATCCTCTAAAAATATCGGCACAACGTTTAACTTCATCACGTGCTTGTGAACCTTTTGCTTCTACTTTTACTAGCATGATTTCACGCTCTACATGCGGGCCTTCGGTTAAATCATGAACACGGTAAACATTAACAAGTTTATGCAATTGCTTTTGGATCTGTTCAATCACATGCTCATCACCCGAGGTCTGAATTGTCATGCGGTGCATGGTTGGATCTTCAGTCTGCGCAGTGGTGATAGTTTCGATATTAAAACCACGTTGCGAAAACAAGCCGATAATTCGTGATAATGCGCCTGGTTCGTTTTCGGTTAAGATTGATAATATATAACGCATTAGGTTCTCTCCGTTTTACTAAGCCACATTTCGTTCATTGCACCACCTCGAACCTGCATTGGATATACATGTTCAGTCGCATCAGTCATAACATCAACAAAAACTAAACGGTTTTTGATTGCCAGTGCTTGTTTCAGTTTAGATTCTAGTTCCTCACGCTTTGTTATTACCATACCAACATGACCATAGGCTTCTGCAATTTTAGCAAAATCAGGTAGAGATTCCATATAAGAACTTGAATGGCGTCCAGAATAAATCATATCTTGCCACTGTTTAACCATGCCTAAGAAGCGGTTGTTCAAATTTAAAACCAGTACTGGTAAGCCATATTGCAATGCGGTTGATAATTCTTGAATATTCATTTGGATACTACCATCGCCTGTTACACATACAACGGTTTTTTTAGGATATGCCAATTTGACTCCCAGCGCTGCTGGCAAACCAAATCCCATCGTGCCTAGCCCACCAGATGTGATAAAGTGACGAGGTTTATCAAATGGGTAATAAAGCGCAGTAAACATTTGATGTTGACCGACATCGGTCGTCACAAATGCATCACCTTTGGTTAATTTATATAACACTTGTATCGCTTCTTGTGGTTTAATGCTTTGCCCTTCATGGTTATAAGCTAAGCAGTTACGTGATCGCCAGTGTTCTATCTGTTTCCACCAATCAATTAATGCGTCAAGATCACGTTCTGTATTTAACTCATCTAACATAGACAGCAACGTTTCAAGAACAACTTTTGCATCACCAACTACAGGAATTGAAGCAGATATAGTTTTTGAAATAGAAGTCGGATCGATATCAACATGAATAATTTTGGCTTTTGGACAATATTTTTCAACATTATTGGTTGTTCGATCATCAAAACGTGCACCGATTGCAAAAATTACATCGGCATTATGCATGACCATATTAGCTTCATAAACACCGTGCATGCCTATCATGCCAAGATAATGTTTATCGGTTCCCGGAAAAGCACTAATACCCATTAACGTTGAAGCGACAGGTAAGTTTAATTTTTCTGCAAGTGTTTTAATTTCGCCACTAGCATCGGCGGCAATAACCCCGCCACCAATAAATAACACCGGTTTTTTAGCCGATAACAACGTGGTTAATGCTTTTTTGATCTGTTTTTTATGACCTTGAATCGTTGGATTGTAAGATCGCATTAAAACTGATTTTGGATAATGATAATTATATTTGTTAGCTGGATTAACAATATCTTTTGGTAGATCGATAACGACTGGACCTGGCCTACCTGTCGAAGCAATATAAAATGCTTTTTTGATGGTTTCTGGAATATCTTTACTATCTTTGACTAAAAAACTGTGTTTAACAATCGGACGCGAAATTCCGATCATGTCACATTCTTGAAATGCATCATTACCAATTAGGTTACTGGCAACTTGTCCAGACAATATAACCAGTGGAACCGAATCCATGTAAGCTGTTGCAATACCAGTAATAGTGTTTGTTGCCCCAGGGCCTGATGTAACTAAAACAACGCCAACATTCCCTGTTGCTCTAGCATAACCATCGGCCATATGTACCGCAGCTTGTTCATGGCGAACTAATATATGTTCAATACCACCTAACGTGTGAATGGCATCATAAATATCAAGAACACTACCACCGGGATAGCCAAATATCTGTTTTACTCCTTGGTCAATCAAAGATTGAATAACCATCTCTGCGCCTGACAGTTTTGCCATGGTTGTTGTCTCCAATGTAACTGATTAGTCATTTAGTGGTTTATTTTGCATCAACTTATAAACAAAATCAATTAAAGTCAATTAACTAAGTGTTTTACTGAAAAAATTATCCACAAATAAAATTATTTTTTAAAATATTATGAATAATATCCGTAATCTATCTATTTTATTTAAATATTGCTAATTGATTTTATTGTTATTTTTTTATTTTTTATATAAACTCAGGAGATGAGTATTTCTAGCCATAACGGTACTAGGATTCTTCTTCACCCAAAGGTACAAATATGAGCAATATTTCTTCTAAACCAACCTCTCTTGCTGACTGGCAATTAGTTAAAGTTACAGGTGAGGATAACCGAGCTTTCTTGCAAGGTCAAATAACTAACGATATTAACCGACTTTCAGAAAAATCTACGCTTTATGCTGCTCATTGCGACAGTAAAGGCAGAATGTGGAGTACTTTATTGTTATTTCAACGAGGTAATGATATTTACTATATTGAGCGTAAAAGTGTTGTTAAAAAACAGATTGCCGAACTAACAAAATACGCTGTTTTTTCTAAAGTAACTATCGAACCAGTCGAAGATCTAAATATGGTCGGCTTGGTTGGAGATGCGATCCCCTCTGGAATCGCAGAAAAATTAAGTGATAAAAACTGTTTTACTGAAAATAATATCACCTATATCAAACTACCTTTACCGCAAATGCGTATTATTATGGTAACGCCGGAGCCTATTTCTGAAGATTTACATCCATGTAGCGACTGGCTAAAACTTGATCTGCAAGCTGGTTACCCTATCATTGATAATGACAATATGGCAATATTATTACCACAAGCCTGTAATTTGCAATCTTATGACGCAATCAGCTTTGAAAAAGGTTGTTACTGTGGTCAGGAAATGGTAGCTAGAGCACAATTCCGTGGAGCAAATACTCGTGGGATGTATGTAATAAAGGGTACGAGTGATGTTTTACCTAAAATAGGCAGTACGCTTGAGTATAAACTTGCCGGTGGTTGGCGAGAAGGGGGACTTGTGTTAGCTGCGGCAAAACTAGACGAAAAAGACGGTGTTTGTGTCCAAGTGGTACTTAATAATGGAATTGATTTAAATACGCCATTTAGAGTATATGGAAATGACAATAGCCGAATGACATTTTAATTGTTTTCGACTAATAAGCTGGAATAACACAACGTTTATTCCAGCTGTCGTTGGAATCTCGTTTTAACTTAGTTAGTAAGTTCTTGATTAACTATTTCAACAAAATAGCTTACACCAGTTGTTAACACTTCATCATTAAAGTTAAAAGCTGGATTATGCAAATTAGCCCCTTTACCAGCGCCCAACCATACATAAACACCAGGGATTTTTTGTAGCATAAAAGCAAAATCTTCTGACCCCATTGAAGGGAGAGGATCAATAATTAAGTTATCTTGTCCCACAACTTGTTTAGCAGCTGCAATAGCAATATCAGCTTGTTTAGCGTAATTGATGGTAGCTGGGTAACGGCGTTGATAATCTACTTCCGCCTTGGCTCCAAATGTTGTGGCAATACCTGTTGCTATTTGTTTAATACGATTTTCAGCCATATCTTGTACTTGTGCACTAAATGTTCTAACAGTACCGCGAATAACCGCTTCCTGTGGTAACACATTCCAAGTATCGCCACTATGAATTTGCGTTACGCTAACTACCAATGAACTTAAAGGATCAGCATTACGACTCACAATACTTTGTAATCCATTTACGATTTGCGTAGCTGTCAAAATTGTATCTTTTCCTAGATGAGGCGCAGCGGCATGAGCACCAACACCTGTTATTTTGATCTCAAATACATCATACGATGCCATCATTGGGCCATGATTAATATAAAAGTGATTTAACTCCATATTAGGTTGATTATGCATGCCATATACTGCTTCAATCGGAAATTGTTCAAATAAACCATTTTCAACCATGACTCTGGCTCCGCCTTCGTTTTCTTCAGCTGGTTGAAAAATAAGAACAACAGTACCAGCAAAATCACGGTGTTCACTAAGATATTTAGCCGTTCCTAGTAACATTGCAGTATGCCCATCATGACCACACCCATGCATTTTGCCAGAAATGGTTGAGCAATAATTAATATTATTTTCTTCAATAATATCTAATGCATCTATATCAGCTCGCAGAGCAATCCATCGTCCATCACGATTACCTTTAATAATACCAACAACTCCTGTTGGAGCAAAATCAGTATATAACTCGGTAATACCAAAGGATTGTAACTTTTCGATAATAAATTGCGTGGTTTTAACCTCTTCAAAGGCTGTTTCTGGATGGGCGTGAATATGATGGCGCCATGTTATCATTTCGGTTTTTAATTGATTAATACTATTAGATATCATAAGTAATTCCTTAGTAGGTGAATAACCTGCGGTTCAACAAACCTAGCTAACACTATAACGCGATTTTCACTTTTATAAAAATAACTATTTTTACTATGGATATCAATTTTAGTTATATATTGCATTTAATGAAAAAATAATACATTTATGCACTTTTAACACTTATTGATTAACAATAAATTGATTAAAACACCTATTTTCCTGAAACTTTTTAACAGAAATAATAAATCACATAACCAGAAATTAATAAGAAAGGGCCAAATGGAATAACTTTTGATTTTGGTTCATTGATCACATATCGCAAAAAAAGAGAATATATAATCCCCAATAGGGAAGCAAAAAATAATAACATTGGTAATGATGTATAAGGCAACCAAGCACCAAGAGCGGCAAGCAATTTGATATCACCTCCCCCTAATCCCTGTTTTTTAAATACCAAATAAAATAAAGTAGCAGGTATTTTTAATAATAGATATCCCCAAAAGATACCTAGCAAAGCATCGGTTAAAACGATGTTTGCCAAATCAAAATAGGCAAGCATTACACCTGTCCACATTAATGGTTGGGTAAACAAATCTGGCAATAAATAGTATTTAAAATCGATTAAAGCTAAAAGTAAAAAATAACAACCAAGAATCATTAAAATACCGCTTTGATAATTGATGCTTTTATCAATATAGATAAAAGTAAATAAAACAGCGACAAATAATTCAACAATAAGATATTGGCATGAAATATTAGTATCGCAGTAATAACAACGTCGTTTTAATATTAACCAAGAAATAATCGGTATCAATTGCCAAGCTTTCAGCTTACTATGACAATGTGGGCAAGCAGATCGATGAAAACTAATTCGACATAAATATTGGTATGATGTCAGTGTTGGCAAATAACGATAATAAGCAACATAAACAAAGCTACCGATACAAAGACCTAAATAGATAATAATAAATACTAACATTAGTGAATTACATCGCCCATTTGGAATATCGGTAAATACATAGCCATAATTAAACTGCCAATAATTAAAGACAAAACTAGCATTAATAATGGCTCAAATGCTTGTGATAAATTATCGGTTAAGGTTTGATTTTGTTCTTGATAATAAATTGCTAATTTATCGAGCATTAAATCTAGTGTGCCTGATTCCTCCCCCACATGAATTAACTGTGAACATAAATTAGGAAAGTATCGTTGCCCATGCAATACATGGCTAAATGAAAGCCCTTGCTCAATACCTACAATAATTTGCGAAATACTATCACGATAAAGAAAATAATTAGTAGTATTAGCCGCCGCAGTTAAACCAGTCAATAATGGTATACCTGCTTTTTGAGTGATTCCAATTGTTTGGAAAATCTGAGTTAAGCAAGTGGTTTGAATAATTTTTCCAATAAAGGGAAATTTTATTACTATCATTTCGATTTTACGTCGATAACGCACTTTTAAATAGCGCTGATAACAAAAATAACTAATAAAAAATACGATACACCAAATTAACCAGCTTTGTTGCAAATAACTCGAAAAATCAATAACACCTTGTGTAAAAGCTGGTAGTTCAGCATCGAAATTTTGATAAATATCTGAAAATTTTGGTAAAACAAATAATAACATCACCAAACTTGCCATCATTGCAATCAATAATAAAAACAACGGATAACGCGTTGCTTTTTTTATACTTTTTTGTAGTTTGATTGATTTTTCAAGCAATAATGCTAACTGCTCAAAGCTTTCATCAAGCTGTCCTGTCAGTTCGCCTGTTGCAATAATTTCGCAATACAGGGCAGAAAATACCGAAGAATGTTGGCGTAATACTTGAGATAAAAATTCGCCTTTAGCTATTTGTTGTTTAATATCAAGTAACAAATATTGCCAATGCGGTTTAGCTTGTTCTTGAGCAAGCAATTGTAATGTATCAATAATAGATAATCCCGCCTTTAGCATGGTAGCTAATTGTTTGGTAATCATCAGCAGATCTGTACGATTAAAACTGTGTGGGGTGATAATTTTACCGGCTTTAATCTTAATGGCTATTTTACCTTGCAACAATAGCTGCCTTTTAATAGCCTGTGATGATTCGGCAATAATTTTGTGTTGATTAAAATCAACATCATACCAATAATAGAGCCGTTTCACGCTGTATCACCCAAGACTCGATTTAATTCAGCTAATGTTGTCACGCCCTGCCTCACTAATTTTTGTCCTGCTATTTTTAGCGAAGTCATATTTGAAGGTAAAATAGTTTGATTGGCTAATATTTGTTGTTGAATATCGGGCGTGATAACTAAAAACTCGTATACCCCAATTCGTCCTTTATAACCGCCAATACAATTTGGGCATCCTGAAGCTAAATAATGCGGTTCGTATTCATTGCCCAGCTTAACTAAATCACTCGCCACAACTTTGCAGTGTGAGCACAATTTTCGAACTAACCGCTGAGCAATAATTAATTTTAAACTTGATGACAATAGATAATTTTCTATCCCCATTTGCTTTAATCGTGTTATTGCCTCGACACTTGAATTAGTGTGCAATGTAGATAATACTAGATGCCCTGTTTGCGCAGCTTGAATTGCAATTTCGGCGGTTTCATGATCGCGAATTTCGCCAATCATCATTACATCAGGATCTTGCCGTAGTAAAGCACGCAATACAATAGCAAATGTTAAGCCAGCCTTGAGATTAATCGCAGTTTGATTAATACCCTCTAGAGGAATTTCAATGGGATCTTCGACACTACAGATGTTACGTTCGGTTTTATTTAACCGCTTTAATCCACTATATAACGTCACCGTTTTACCGCTTCCTGTTGGACCTGTAACTAAAATCAATCCTTGTGGGTAGTCTAAAATTTGTTTGAATGTTAACAGATCTGCATCCGTTAACCCTAAATCATTAATGGTTAATTCAGATTCATGATTATCCATTACTCTTAAAACAATTTTTTCGCCATTCATTACAGGCAAAGTGGAAATACGCATGGTATAACGATCAATAATGAGTTGACCATCTTGCGGTAATCGATGTTCAGCTATATTTAGTTGAGACATGATTTTTAATCTTGCTATTATCTGTTTCGCTAATGCAAGGGGCGGGGATAACATATCGTGCAAAACACCATCAATACGCATACGAATACGATAGCTATGTTGGTAAGGCTCAAAATGAATATCCGAAGCACGCTTATCTAATGCTTCAAGTAACAATTTATCGATACTTTCAATTAACTGTTCTTCTTGCATAAAGGTGGTTCCTTATTCGTCAATTATTAAATACAAACATTAGAATTTAAAAATATCTTCACAAGCACTGGTTAAACTGGTATCACTTGGCGATGTAGTACAAACTCGGCTCCAATCTAAATTGCCATTTGTAGCATTGATTGTTGGTGTTAGTGTAGTAGTTAACCCTGTTAAGGCGCTGGTTCCAACCAAGGTAATAACTCCGTTATTAACCGTAATAGAGGTAACATAATTTGATGTTCGACTCGCTGGTACTCCATTATTACCATTACTACAATTGGTTAAGCTACCTTGCTCTACAGCACAAATTTCTACAGCGGTTTTATACGATGTCATTGTTTGCAACATATCAGTCATTGCGGCTTTTTTTACATATCCCTGATAAGCAGGAACACCGATAGCGGCTAAGATAGCGATAACAATAATGGCAATCATAAGTTCAAATAACGTAAAGCCCGATTGATTAGACATAAATACCTCTATTTTTTAGTCAATGATTTAATCTAAGAGCCTTTATAGCAAAACAAAAAAATGGAATAATAATGAATAAGTAAGATTAGAAAGTAAAATCCTTAATGTAGTTAATTATTACGTTGTATGTTCAATTTTTGCGAAGCAAATCGCAAAATAGACAAATCCATACATCGGTTTATCAAATAAGTGGAGTCACTATGTCCCTAAAAATTGTTAATGGCTGGTTACAAGGTATAAAGCAAGTTGTTTCGCCTTTTTATAATGAACGACCTATTAATAAACCGATATCACTACTTGTTATTCATAATATAAGCTTACCGCCCAATGAATATGGAGGTCCTTATGTTGAGCAATTATTTACTGGTCGGCTCGATCCCAACCAGCACCCGTACTTTGCTTCGATTCATCAACTTGAAGTATCAAGCCATCTGTTTATTCGACGTGATGGTGAAATTATTCAATTTGTTCCATTTGATAAACGTGCCTGGCATGCAGGAAAATCAGCATTTGAAGGGAAAGAAAATTGTAATGATTTTTCGATCGGCATCGAAATGGAAGGATGTGATAGCGATAATTTTACCGAACAACAATATCAGCAATTAGTAAACGTTACGTTATTATTACAACAAACTTATGCCATCAAAGATATTGCTGGGCATAGCGATATTGCTCCAAATCGAAAAACAGATCCTGGCCCTTGTTTTGATTGGCTACATTATCAGAATTTATTAACACAAAAATCGCAAGGGCAAAATCTACTAAATCAACTTGAACAAATTATAGAGGAATTACAAAAAATCAATTTATGGCAAACTATACCGCCAAATCCCAATGCATTTTTAAGCCAAGAACCTTTTGCTATCGATACCATGCAAGCACACGAATGGTTACAATGGATTTTTATTCCACGTATACAAGCAATGATTGACGCCAAAACAAATTTGCCCAAATTTGCCTTACACCCTTATTTTGAAGAAGCACTAAAAGAGCAAGAACAAGATGTTAATCATCTACTTTACCTAATTAAGCAACTTGATGATTTGTCGCAACTTAATTATGAAAAATTACCGCATTAATATGCGGTAATAATTAAAGTTAACAAACCTGAAAAAATGCTCAGGTAGAGCATTGATTTTATTGGGTTTTTATTTAATTCCCACTACTATTCATTCGACGATACTCATTAACTGCTTGCTGATGGTTACTGTAAGTACTTGAGAATGTATGTCCACCTGTTCCATTCGCCACAAAAAACAGATAATTGGTTTTAGCTGGGTGTGCTGCAGCTTCGAGCGAGGCAATGCTTGGCATTGCAATTGGAGTTGGTGGTAATCCTTCAATAACATAAGTATTATAAGGATTTTCAGTATCGGTCAAATCAACGCGCCTAATAGTACCTTTATAGTTATCGCCTAAACCATAAATAATAGTTGGATCTGTTTGTAACTTCATTTTAGCTCTTAAACGATTAACAAATACCGATGCCACATTAGCACGCTCTGAACTAATACCTGTTTCCTTCTCAATAATTGATGCAATAATCAGTAATTCATAAGGGGATTGATAAGGAAGATTACTATCCCGATTATCCCAAATTTTTTGCAAATTACTTTTCATCGTCATATGCGCACGTTTTAGGATATTAATATCTAAAGTGTCTGCGGTATAAAGGTAAGTATCAGGCGATAACCAACCTTCAATTGATCCTTCAATGCCTAATAACTTAGCAATTTCTTCATCTGTTTTTCCAACTAATGTTTGTTCAATGTATGGCGTACTTTGAATAATATTTAACCAATCTTTAGCTCGTTTACCTTCCACAAATTGAATTGAAAAATTGCTTTCTTTACCTGACACTAATAATTGCAAAAACTCTTCAACGGTCATATGTGGGTGTAATTGATAAGTTCCTGCTTTAATTGATCTCAATGAAGGATTCAATTTACACAAATAAGGCAATAAATAAGCACTATGCATTAATTTACTTTCTTTAACTTGTGCAACCAATTGGTGCATGGATGTGCCTTTTTTCAAAACAAACATCTGGTTTTCGTTGGTTACTTGCATTTGTTGTTTAGAAAACTGCTGTAAAAAGTAATAACCAATACTGATCGAGCCGCCAATAATTAATATAAAAGAAAGTAAAGTGTATAAAAATATTTTTTTAATCATAATTTAATTTATCTATATAATGAATTTTTGCGCGTGAAGTTAAGCGCGTTATTAATTCGTAAGCACTAATTCCAGTATGCTTTGCGATTTCCTCAACAGGAAGTCCTGCTCCCCAAAATATGACTTCATCACCTGGTTTTTCAAGACAATTTATACCTAAATCAACTACAATCATATCCATTGATACTCGACCAACGATTGGTACTTTTCGACCATTAATCAAAACAGGAGTATTTTCTGGAATATTTCGTGGATAACCATCACCATACCCCATTGCAACCACACCTAGTTTAGTATCTTGCTGGCTACACCAAATTTGACCATAACCAACTGATTCACCTTTTTTGTGTTTTCGTACCGCAATTAATTCAGATTTAAACGTCATTGCAGGTTGTAGCTCAGTAATCGGTTCATCAAAAGGTGAAACACCATATAAAGCAATACCTTGACGCACAACATCTCGCTGAGCTTTTGGCCAGGCTAATATACCGCCCGATGCAGCAATCGAGCGTTTGCCAATAAGTGATTTGTCATCAATTGAATTAATAAACTCATCAAATAGTTCTATTTGCTTTAACGTTTTCTCTGAAGAGAGATCATCAGCCGAACTAAAATGACTCATAATATTAATTGGTTTGCAAACCACTGAACAACTAGCCAAACGATAAAATTCTTCTTTTGCTTCATCAGGACAAAAACCTAAACGATGCATTCCTGTATCAAGCTTAAACCATGTGGTAATTTGATCTTTACGGAGGGATGTTTGCAATATGTCAATTTGCCATTTGCTATGAATAGCTGGTTGAATGTTAAAATCAATAAAATAATCCAAATCATCATGCGGGAAGAAACCTTCCAAAGCCAGAATCGGTGTGTTAATACCATTGTTTCGCAATTGCATAGCTTCGGTAAGGCGCGATACACCAAAATAATTCACTTTATCATGTAATAATTGAGCAATCTCCTCACTACCGTGTGAATAAGCATTGGCTTTTATAATCGCAACTAGTTGACTATTTGGAGCCATTTTTTTGAGATACTCAACATTATGAATAACTGCTTGACGATTAACTTCAACAACTGCAATAGACATTTCTTTGATCCAGACTCTTATCGAGCCATTATTTTAAATTCTGTTTCTAATAATAACAAATTTTTCACAGTATACAAATCGGTGGAAGTTTTGGGCTATTTTGGGAATTAGTATTTTTAATCAATAGAATATACTAAACCATAATTTTAACTTTATGACGAGTTAATATTTGTTTTGTCATAGTAGACGTTAATAATGGTAATAACTTACCTACTCACCAAGTTTTTATAAAGATGCCTTAATGCCATTGTAGGATAATAAATTAACATTCTTGGACCAGAAAACCGCATTACCTGTTTAATTTTTAATTTATAATCTTTACGATAACAATGTTTAGGGCAACGTTCACATGTCGTTTTTTCTTCACCAAAACGGCACATTGTTAAGCGTTGCATAGCATATTGCAACAGGTCGTTGCATTCCTCACATAACTGATGATGTTGGCTATGATGTTGTTTAAAGCAATATAAATAGATCATTGCTCTTACTGTTGCTTTTTCTTGCTGTATTTTAGGACCGTTATTGTTTGCAACCATAATTACATACACGTTAATTAAGAAAGTGGTAAAATAAAATCATCTAATATGATCACAAGGATTTGTTGTAATGGCAAGAATTATCAATAAAGACACAACTGTTTGCATGTCCCTTTCAGCAAGACCAAGCAATTTTGGTACTCGCTTTCATAACTATTTGTACGAAAAACTCCATCTTAATTACTTATATAAAGCCTTTACTACCAATAATTTGAAAGATGCGATTTATGGCATTAAGGCCTTAGGTATTAGAGGTTGCGCCATTTCAATGCCTTATAAAGAAGCTTGCATTGAGTTTATTGATGAATTAGATGACTCGGTAGAATCTATTCAATCGATAAATACCATTGTTAACACCAACCATCATTTAAAAGCTTATAACACTGATTATATTGCCGTTGCTAAACTCATTGTAGAAAATAAGATTGATAATACAACACCATTTGTATTAAAAGGCAGCGGAGGCATGGCTAATGCGGTGATCGGAGCTTTTTATGATGCGGGATTTAAAAATGGTATTATTGCCGCACGTAACCAACAAAAAGGCGAAGCATTAGCCAAACGATATGGCTATAAATGGGTAAAGGATGAGCAAGAAATATTGCCACATCAAGCCAAATTGATTATCAATGTTACCCCAATTGGTATGCTTGGTGCTATTGAGTCTGAGGCGCTTGCATTTCCCACAACTATGATAAAAAATGCCGATATTGTGTTTGATGTAGTTGCCCTTCCCGTTGATACTCCCATGATAAAATATGCCCAAAAGATAAATAAAATCATTATTTCAGGTGCTGATGTTGCTGTTTTACAAGCGCTTGAACAGTTTGTGTTATATACTGGTGTAACCCCGAGCGATGAGTTAGTAAGGCAAGCAGGAGAATTTGCAAGGCAAGGTTAAATAAAGTTATTCATTCCACCGTGTTCACCGGTGGAATTTAAATAAAATTTAAGTTAATAATTTATAACATTGTCTGATGCAATTTATTATATACAGCTAATAATTTTTGGTGCATATCAAACTGTTCTAGATTGTTATTGGTCTGTTTCTCGATTTTCGTATAATTAGCTAAACCAAAAAATGTTTTGTCACCATTAGCATATTGCCACATATCATCAACACAGGTTTTACCATACATTTTATTAAATGCGGCTTGATAGTTATTAAACTGTTTTTTGTCTCGTTGTAAAATAAAATTAACTAATGTCTGTAAACAACGATAAGCATGATTGCGCGATGGCGTGAATATAGACTCGTTCATTTCAATCGTCCAATCAATCCACTGTTGTGCTTGTATTAAGTCTTTGCCTGCCAATGCCAGCATTGCTTTTAACTCGCCAACGCGAAGAGTTAACCAAGCATTATCGTTACCTGTTGCTATGCCTAGCAGTTCGCGAATTCGAGCATAATCATCAAGCCCTTCATCATCAAGCTGTTCAATAATTGCTAGGTACTGTTTAGCTGTACGTTTTTGGTAAGGTAATGACAAAATAAGCTCTCGTAATCCAATAGCCATATTGCTATTGGCAATTATAAGATCTTCAGGAGGATAAATTTCAGACATACCAACGGCCAGAATTCGGCAAGCATATACACCAAGGTGTTCGTAGTCCATAATTAACACTTCAGTATTATGGCGGGTAAAAATATCCATCAAATTAGCAAATTCTTGCTCAGTTGAACCGGAAAAGTCCCAATCGACAAATTCGTAATCTGCTTGCTCATTAAATAGATCCCATGAAATCAAACCGCTTGAATCAATAAAATGCGTTTCTAAATTGCTAAGGTCGGCAATATCATCATTATCAAAACTTGGAGGTGAAAACACATCAAGATCTTTTAAACTGCGTCCTTGTAGTAATTCTGTTACTGTTCTTTCAAGCGCAACGCCAAAATTTGGATGCGCACCAAATGAGGCGTAACACGTTCCATTTTGTGGATTAAATAACACTACACAAATAACCGGAAACTCTCCACCCAATGAGGCATCAAAACAGTAAAGCGGAAAGCCTTCGCTTTCAAGCGCATCAATTGCAGCTAAAACGGTGGGGTAACGGTTAATCACTTCAGTTGGGATAATTGGTAAGCTAATGCCTTCGGCTATAATCTTATTTTTAGTATAACGCTCAAAAATTTCAGATAACCCTTGTACTCGAGCCTCATTACGAGTATTACCGGCTGACATTCCATTAGAGGCATATAAATTAGCAATTAAATTAACTGGCACATAAATAGTTTTTTTGTCAGACTGCTGTTCAAATGGTAAAGCGCAGATACCTCGATCACCATTACTTGATTGTAAATCAATTAAATCTGTTGCACTCAATTCATGATCAGGATCATAAAACTTAAGTAGTTCTTTGGATAATAGTCCTTTAGGTAGTGAATTATCTTCAGGAATAGTGAACCATTTTTCACTTGGATAATGCACAAAATCGGCATTCGCTATTTGCTTTCCTAAGTAAAAATCTGAAAAAAAGTAATTGGTTGATAACCGTTCAAAATACTCTCCTAAAGCCGATGCTAATGCCGCCTTTTTGCTTGCGCCTTTACCATTAGCAAAGCACAATGGACATTTAGTATTTTGAATATGCACTGACCACACATTAGGTACCGGATTTAGCCAAGAAGTTTCTTTTACTTCTAAATCATATTTTGCTAATTGCTGCTGAAAATAGTTGATCGAATCTTCAAGAGCAGCATCTTTACCGGGGATATAAGTTTTCATAAGTTAATCTCAAAATAATTTTATGTTATAATTGTTGCGCTTTTCAAAAATTATCACTTTATACGCAAATATAAAAAAATAGAAGTAATAAAATCAATCCAACTAAAAAGGAAATAAAATGAACAAAAAAATAGACTTTAAAGGCTTTACCATTAAAGACTTATTCTTTTTTGATAAAATGTTAACACCTTCTTTTATCACAATCGTGTATTGGATCGCATTATTACTTATTGGAATTAGTGCGTTCTCTATGATATTAGGTAGTTTTGCTGCATTTACTTATAGCTTTACTATGGGTTTAGTTGCTTTTTTCACTGGCATTGTTACCTTAGTTGTGGGCTTTATTTCAACTCGCATTGGTTTTGAATTAATTTGTGTACTATTTAATATTAATCAAAATATTCAAAAATTAGCTAATGAAAAGACCAATTCAGAAAAACAAGAAGAATGTTCTGATACAGATCCTATTAATTAATATTGTTTATTTAACTATATAGCTTAAAAATGTGGGAACAAATTCCCGCATTTTTATTTTTCATGTAATTTTAATTTACATGTTGTCAAATCAAAATAATCAGTTAACCAACATTAAGATCGCTAAGAGGCCATCTTGGTTTAACACTAATAACTAAATCTGAATACTGCCTCTCTTTTAAATGAATCATACCAGCATAAGCAATCATGGCACCATTATCGGTACAAAATTCGAGCCTTGGATAAAAAACTTTTCCTTTTCGTTGGTGCATCAACTCAGTCAATTTAGTACGCAGTGTTTTGTTAGCACTTACCCCACCAGCAACTACTAAATTTTTAAATCTAGTTTGTTCAAGTGCTCGTCTTACTTTAATCACCAATGTATCAACCAAAGCATCCTCAAATGCTCTAGCAATATCTGCTTTAGTTTGTGGATCAATAATATTATTATCACTATGCTGATGAATCATATTAGCTGCTGCTGTTTTAAGGCCTGAAAAACTAAAATCAAGCCCAGGACGATCAGTCATTGGCCTAGGAAAATGGAATCGCGCTCCACTACTCTGTTCAGCCAATTTTGATAATTTTGCGCCACCGGGATAATCTAAACCAAGCAATTTGGCTGTTTTATCAAAAGCTTCTCCTGCAGCATCATCAATTGACTCTCCAATAAGTTCATATTTACCAATACCAGTCACACTAATAAGCTGTGTATGTCCCCCCGAAACTAATAATGCAACAAAGGGAAATTCAGGTGGATTATCTTCAAGCATCGGCGCAAGTAAATGGCCTTCCATGTGATGAACTGCAACAGCTGGTACGTTCCAAGCATAAGCAAGCGATCGTCCAATCGATGCGCCTACCATCAACGCTCCAATCAATCCCGGACCAGCAGTATAGGCAACCCCATCAATATCGTGTGCGGTTAAATTAGCTTGTTTTAAAGCTGCTTGAATTAATGGCACGGTTTTACGAATATGATCGCGCGATGCCAGTTCTGGCACCACACCACCATAATCAGCATGTAATTTAATTTGAGAATAAAGCTGATTTGCAATTAAACCATTAACATCATCATAAATGGCTATACCAGTTTCATCACATGAAGTTTCAATACCAAGGATCTTCATTAATGTCTACCTATAAAATCAGCAAGGTCTTGTTCACTCCAAATATCTTGTTCTGTCATATCTTTATCAGCAATGCGATGTTCTTCAGTTGCCCAATCACCTAAATCGATAAGCTGGCAACGCTTACTGCAAAATGGACGATAAAGACTAGTTTGACTCCATTCAACTTCTTTTTGACAAGTTGGGCACTTAACAAATGTAGTATTTTTATTCATTTCAACTCTTTTTTAATAACAGTATTCAATCAACAACAGGCTAATTCAAATTCAATTTCATCAGTATTGACGTTATCGTAATTCTCAAGTGCTAAAAAGCGAATACTATAACGCGACAAATGACCAGATACTTGAGGATATACATTTTTATCTAAAGAAATTCGAATACGAATCAAATTAACATCACCATTTGTCTCTTGAAAAAAATTATTGGTATAAACAAACGGTCTAAATTCCCCTAACCGTCGAATTAATTGCATATAACATGTTAGAGATTTATCAAGTATTGATAAGTGTTGTAACCAATTTTTTATTTGATTATAACGCCTTTCTTGTGAAATTCTGAGCCATAAATGAAACGAAGGCAAGTCAAAACTACAACATCCCCCCGGAATCATTAAACGTTGACGAATGGCTGTAATAAATCGATCATCTTTTAATGGTTGTCCTAAACGTCCAATTGTATTAAATTGGACGATAAAATCATCAAATTGCTGAATCAGGTCATTGAGTAAATCATGATCCACGCCTTCGACATTTAACCACAAAATTAACTTTTGTTTTTGCGATTCAAGCTCTTTAACCAAATCACTTTTAATATCATTACGCTCAATAATCTCTAACAACTCAGACAATGCATGAAAAAAAATCAACGCACTATTGTCATTAAAATGACAATGTACATTTAATTGATTTAATAAAAATTCAACTCTAAGCCAAGTACGCATTTTTTCATTTAATGGATGTTCAAAAATAATATTATTCATCTATTCTAAATCTTACTTTTAAAGCTATTTAAATATTGTTGATGCAGTAAATTAACTTGTGTTGTTAGCGACAACAAATTACCGTCATTAACTATAATATCATCAGCATAAGATAAACGTTTCTTTAAAGATACTTGTGACTGTATCATCTTTTTAGCTAATGATTCACTAATATTATCCCTTTTTACTAATCGTTCCAATTGTAGTGAAAATGAGGTATCAATTATCAGCACACGATCAGCCCAAGTATGCAAATTGTTTTCAATCAATAACGGCACAACCCAAATTAGATAGATTTTACTTTGCATAGCAATTTGTGTTTGAGTTTCTTGTTGAATGATGGGGTGCAACAAATCATTAAGCCAGAGCCGTTCATGCTCATTATTAAAAATAATTTCGCGGAGTTGACTACGATCAAGTTCTCCATTAGCGAGTAAAATTTCTTGGCTGAAATGCTTAACAATTTGGTTAAACGCATAACTACCAGGTTGCACAACTTGCCTCGCAATAATATCTGCATCAATAATAGGCACGCCTAATTTGGCAAACAAATCAGCAATAGTGCTTTTACCGCTGGCAATACCACCACTGAGCGCAACAACATAAGGCATAAAGCAAATTCCAATCCAACAAAAAATTGCTTTATTATAACATATATATAAGTTGATTAAATAATACTAATAAGGAGAAAGATTCAGTTGTTAATTAACTATTGCATTTCCAGAATAATTCACAAAATTAGCGCATAATAACAACAATCCCCCCAAAATTTACCACCAATTGAAAAATAAATTAAATAAAACAGTTGTTTTATATTATTAGCTGTATATAATTACATGTATCTGTATATAAAAACAGGAATATGTAATGAGACCGTTAACTGAGCGCCAACAACAGATTTATGATTTAATAAAAGATAACATTCAAAATACTGGTATGCCACCTACACGTGCTGAAATTGCCCAGAAATTGGGGTTTCGATCTGCCAACGCCGCCGAAGAACATCTGAAAGCCTTAGCTAAAAAAGGCGCAATTGAAATGATCGCCGGCTCATCACGCGGAATTCGCCTTTTACTTGAAACACCTATTGAGCCAAACGAACAGGATGGTTTACCCCTTATTGGACAAGTCGCGGCTGGTTCGCCAATATTAGCGCAAGAGCATATTGAAAGCCATTACCAAGTTGATCCTTCACTATTTAAACCTCGCGCAGACTTTTTATTAAGAGTGCAAGGTATGTCAATGAAAGATATTGGTATATTTGACGGTGACTTGTTGGCTGTACATAAAACCCAAGACGTTAAAAATGGACAAGTTGTTGTAGCTCGTATTGATGATGAAGTTACAGTTAAACGCTTGTCGCGTAAAGGCAAGCATGTACATCTTCTTGCCGAAAATGCCGAGTTTTCGCCAATCAAAGTTGATTTAGAACAGCAAAATTTTGCTATTGAAGGATTAGCGGTTGGTATTATTCGTAACGGATCTTGGATGTAAGCAAACTCATAGACGCAAGTATATAGAAGTATAGCCAAAGTTAGTATAAAATAGCACTTAACTAACGTGTGGGAGATTACTATGTGGCTATTTTGGTTATACGAATTTTTAGGGTTTATTGCAGTTTTATTACTCGTTTTTGGGTACTGCCGTTTTAGAGGGATCGGTTTTTGGCTTTTTATTTGGAAACATCTAAAATGGGTTGCTTTAGCTGTATTAATTACTTGGTTAGGTATTGCATTACTTTGTCGCGTTGATTTATATAATGCAACTCACTGTTATTTTAGAGGCGAAAGTATGCGAGCTAACACAAAATATTCTATCTTTTTAGGCGAATGCCAAGTAGAAACTCCTAGCGGCAGTTATGTTCCTATTGAACGAGCTAGAGCATTACCTGGCTCAAGTCACCATGATGATGATGCCGACTCTACAAACGATTTTTATCCTATAAATTAACATGTTGTCAAATCGACAAACAACCAAAATCCGGCAAATGTCATTACAATTGTCGGATTTTTATTTTGATAGATCAATAACCTTATAAACGAATTGAGAAAATTATCCGATAGTCTAAATCAATTTATTAACTGATTTGCATATTAGCCTGCTGAAAAGCCAAATAACGTTGCTCTAACTTTTTGAAACTAAAAATCAATGTAAAGCTCACACCAAGATAAATCACTGCTGCAATACCAAAAGCATGAAAAGGTTGATAGGTTTCGGCATAAATATCGCGCGCAATCTTCATCACATCAGGCACAGTAACAGTAAAAGCCAGTGCAGTTGAATGCAACAAAAAAATAACCTCGTTACTATAAGCTGGCAATGCAATACGAAATGCTCTTGGAAAAATGATATAACGATAAATTTGAAAACGATTAAAACCAAGTGCTGTTGCAGCTTGAATTTCGCCATTTGGCACATTCCGCATAGCTCCAGCAAAAACTTCAGTAGTATAGGCGCAGGTATTTAGGGTAAAAGCTAACACCGTACAATTTAAACCACTTTGAAAAAAATCGCCTAACCAAGCATTATTTTTAACCACACTTAAGGTATATATACCAGTGTAAATAATCAATAACTGCACATATAAAGGCGTACCTCGAAAAATATAAGTAAATAGCCAAATAGGTAGTTTAATCAGTTTATTTTGTGCATTTCGCCCTACCGCTAACGCTAGCGACAAAATTCCCCCCATTAAAACCGATAAAATAAAAATCCACAGCGTCATCGCAAGACCAGTGATATTATAACCATCGGTCCATAATAGTGATTGCCAATATTGTTGAATAATTTCTAACATGAGTTCTTATAATTTAGTTTTAGTAATGCCAATAGAATAATGCCGTTCAAGCCACCATAAAATGATATTAGATATTGATGTAAAAAACAGATAAAAAGCCCCAGCAATCAAAGCAAATAACAAAGGTTGGTACACAGCTTCACCTGCATTTTTAGTAGCTTTGACTAAATCCGATAACCCCAATAACGACACTAATGCTGTCGCTTTTAACACCACTAACCAATTATTAGCAATACCTGGTAGGGCAAAGCGCATCATTAAAGGAAACATTACATACCCAAATACTTGCACTTTACTTAAACCAAGCGCTGTTGCTGCCGCTAAGGTGTTTCTAGAAACCGCAAGATAAGCTCCTCTAAAAGTTTCGGTAAAATATGCCCCATAAATAAAGCCTAACGTAATAATACCAGCGATTAAAGGATCAACTTCAATAAAAGGAGCGTTAAAATAATCAGTTATATTATTAACCAAAAACTGCAAGCCAAAAAAGATTAGCATCATCAACACTAAATCGGGTACACCTCGAATTAACGATGTATAAGCCTGACAAAGCACATTACATACTTTTGAATGACTCAGTTTACCTAATGCACAAACAATACCAAGTATCATGGCCAGTAGTAGCGATGTCAATGCTAAAATAATAGTCAACCATGCACCTTGACAAATTAAAGAAATATACCCCTGCATGGTTTATTTTTTATTACCGTACACATTAAAATCAAAATACTTATTGTTGATTTTTTGGTAGGTGCCATCAGCTAAGAGGTCTTTTAAAGCTAGGTTAAAGGCTTCGCGCAACTCATTATCATTTTTACGAAAACCAATTCCTACTCCAACATCAAAGTAGTTCGCATCGGTTAGAGCATCCCCAGCAAAAATAAAACCTTTACCTTGTGGCTGTTTTAAAAAGGCATAACTGCCAGTGACTTCATCTTGCAATGCCGCATCTAAACGACCTGCCACTAGATCAGAAAATACTTGTAACTGATTTTGATAAGGCACTATAACTACACCGTTCGGACGCCACATTTCGTTGGCAAAATGTTCTTGCGATGTACCTTGCTCAACACCAACACGCTTACCTTTCAATGACTCAGCATTAGGCATTAAATTAGTACCCTCTTTAACAATCAAACGTGAATAAGTCATAAAGATTTCGTCAGAAAAAGCAATCTGTTTTTTACGTTTTTCGGTCATCATTAGCGAAGACGAGATAATATCAATCTTTCTTGATAATAACGACGGGATCAAAGCATCGAAGTCGGTCGATTGAAAAGTACATTTAATATTGATCTTTTCACACAATGCTTTCGTGAGTTCAATGTTGAATCCAGTAACTTCACCATTAGCATCAATAAAATCAAAAGGCGCATAGGACGTATCCGAACCAACTTTAATCGATTCAGGTAAGGCAGCATAACTTGCCATTGGCAAGCTTAAACAACCAAAAATAACTAATTTTTTTAATAAATTCTTCATGTTTAATCTTTCCTTTTTTATTTAAGGCAATAATATAACGTGTTCTAAGGTAATTTTATAATAAAAAAAAGTTATTATTGTGGTGTATAAAATTAGAATTACTTAATGGCAAAAACGCTAGACAAAATAGTTAAAGTTGTTACTTTTAACAACTAACAAAAAGCTAGTTTGATTAAGCTTTGGTTGCAAAACCTTGAAAACGGTTTTAAAAAAATTTTGTCAAAAAGTTTCAGGTAACTATATGTTAAAGTATAAAAATGTTAAAGTATAAAATGAGTAGTTTTGTTGGGTTCAGGTTTGTGTTGTTGTTATTTTATTCATCAGACATCCATTTTGCGAAAATAATGTTTGTCTGATTAAATTCTAAGTACTATAAGTACTATAGGTAAACTAAATTGTATCAAGTATAAAAAAAACCGACCATAGAGGTCGGTTTGTCTTTTGAAGTTTTATTACTGTTGGGCTTCAATGTTGCCGCCAACTAAATCTAGATGAATAGTTTTACCTGGGACTAATTTACCTGACAGTATTTGTTGTGCCAATGGGTTTTCGATCTCTTGTTGGATCGATCGTTTTAACGGTCTTGCGCCATAAATTGGGTCAAAGCCAACCTTAGCTAACTGTTCAAGTGCCGCATCCGAAATATCCAATTGGTAACCACGTTCTTCTAAACGTTTTTCAACGTGTGCTAACTGAATTTTTGCAATCGCTTTAATGTTTTCTTGACCTAATGGGTGGAATACCACTGTTTCGTCAATACGATTGATAAATTCTGGTCTAAAGTGTTTGGTTACAACCGTCATCACTAGAGATTTCATTTCGTCATAACTTAGTTCAACTTGACCTTGAATTAGGTCAGAACCTAAGTTTGATGTCATAATTATGACAGTGTTACGAAAATCAACTGTGCGACCTTGACCATCTGTTAAGCGCCCATCATCCAATACTTGCAGTAAGATATTAAAGACATCTGGGTGTGCTTTTTCGACTTCATCAAGTAAAATTACTGAGTATGGTCGTCGTCTAACTGCTTCGGTTAAATACCCCCCTTCTTCATATCCAACATAACCTGGAGGCGCACCAATTAAGCGAGCAACGGAGTGTTTTTCCATAAACTCTGACATATCTATACGCACCATAGCATCTTCGCTGTCAAACATAAAGTTAGCCAATGATTTGCAAAGCTCGGTTTTACCGACACCAGTTGGTCCTAAGAATAGGAATGATCCAATCGGTTTATTTGGATCTGAAAGCCCTGCTCGGCTACGTCGAATCGCATTTGCAACCGCTAATACTGCTTCATTTTGACCTATTACACGTTTATGTAAAGCATCTTCCATGTGCAATAGTTTATCTTTTTCGCTCTCAAGCATTCTAGAAACTGGAATACCTGTCGCTTTAGATAATACTTCTGCAATTTCGTTATCGGTCACTTTGTTACGCAATAACTTCATGGTTTTGCCTTCTAACTGTGTTGCTGAAGCAAGTTTCTTTTCGAGCTCTGGAATTTTGCCATATTGTAATTCTGACATTTTGTTCAAGTCGCCAGCTCGACGAGCTTGCTCTATTTCAGTACGTGCCTTTTCTAGTTCTGCTTTGATGTTTTGAGTCCCCGAAACAGCTGCCTTTTCTGACTTCCACTCTTCTTCAAGTGAAGCATATTCCTTTTCTTTTTCAGAAAGTTCATCATTTAACATTTGTAGTCGCTTTTTACTCGCATCATCAGATTCTTTTTTAAGCGCTTGTTGTTCAAGTTTAAGTTGAATTATGCGCCTTTCAAGTCGATCTAAAGATTCTGGTTTTGAATCCATTTGCATACGAATACTTGATGCGGCTTCGTCAATTAAATCAATCGCTTTGTCAGGTAACATGCGATCAGAAATATAACGATGCGATAATGTAGCCGCAGCTACGATTGCAGGATCGGTTATTTGCACATGGTGATGCAGTTCATAACGTTCTTTTAAACCACGCAAAATAGCGATCGTATCTTCAACTGTTGGTTCGGCAACATAGACTTTTTGGAAACGACGCTCTAACGCAGGATCTTTTTCAATATATTGACGGTATTCATCAAGCGTTGTTGCTCCCACGCAGTGTAATTCACCGCGAGCTAATGCGGGTTTTAACATATTACCAGCATCCATTGCTCCATCGCTTTTTCCTGCGCCAACCATGGTATGGATTTCGTCAATAAATAATATAATGCGACCTTCTTCTTTTGCTAAGTCTTTAAGCACGGCTTTTAGGCGTTCTTCAAATTCCCCTCGATATTTGGCACCAGCAATTAATGCACCCATGTCTAATGATAAAACGCGTTTATTTCGTAATCCTTCAGGGACTTCACGGTTAACAATGCGTTGTGCTAATCCTTCTACAATAGCAGTTTTTCCTACACCTGGTTCCCCAATTAATACTGGATTATTTTTAGTACGACGTTGTAATACCTGAATAGTTCGACGAATTTCTTCATCACGACCAATAACAGGATCAAGTTTACCTTGTTCTGCTCGTTGAGTTAAATCAATGGTGTATTTTTTAAGTGCACCGCGTTGATCTTCTTCATTAGGATCGTTCACGTTATCGCTACCTCTTACTTGATTAACTGCTTGGCTAAATTTATCTTTATTAACACCTGATCTTTTAAGAAGATCGCCTAAACTGCCCTTATCTTCTAAAGCGGCTAATATAAAGAGTTCTGATGAGATATAGCTATCACCGTTCTTTTGGGATAATTTATCGCAAAGATTTAATACTCGAACAAAATCTTGCGATGGAATAACATCTCCACCCACACCTTGAACTTGGGGTAATCGGTCAATAGCTTGAGCTAATTCTTGTTGTAAATTAACAATATTTGCACCTGCTGCAATCAATAAAGGCATTACACTACTCCCTTCTTGATTAAGCATGGCTGATAGGACATGCACAGGCTCTATATATTGATTGTCTTTACCTAATGCCATTGACTGCGCATCAGCTAAAGCTTGTTGAAACTTATTTGTTAGTTTATCTAACCTCATAGTGTTTATCTCCTGAGCAATAAATTTGGATTAAACGCTTAACACATTTAATCCATTTGCATGTGATCTAAATGAGTGTTGCAACCTAAATTTCAAGAGCAAAGTTAAAATATTTTTTACAAAATTTATACAACAAAATTATCAAGTATGTAAGAATTAATTGACATAAAAATAAAGCTGTTTGCAATTTAAGCAATTACATCTAAATTTCGTTTTAAGATATACTGGTAAGATGACAAATTCACTTTTACCCCTTATATTGTTACCTTTATTTTGTTAGTTTCGCTAACCGTGGTTCGTAATCCATCCCACGAAAAAAAACTAGGAATATAAAATGTTCAAAATAGCCAAAGAGTTTCAATTTGATGCTTGTCACATGTTAGATGGGCACAATAAAAAGTGTCATAATCTGCACGGCCACACTTATCGCCTATTAGTTGAAATTAGCGGAGAGCTTATTGATAACGGCTCAAGCCAAGATATGGTCATGGATTATGCCGATTTAAAGCTAATAGTTAAACAACATATTGTCGATCCGTTAGATCACGCCTATCTTTACAATCAACATAACCCTAATGAGTGCCGTATCGCGTCGTTACTACAAGAAATGGATCGTAAAATTTTTGCCTTTCCATGTAGAACCACCGCAGAAGGAATGAGCAAATTTATTTTTGATTGCTTATCGCAATATTTGCCTGTTTCGATGATCAAACTATGGGAAACGCCAACTTCATATTGTGAATATCATCGGAGTTAATGATGATTGAATTTCGTATTGTTGAAATCTTCGAATCCTTACAAGGCGAAGGTTATAATACTGGCATGCCTGCTATTTTTATTCGTTTTGCAGGATGCAATTTAAATTGTGCCTGGTGTGACACTAATTTTCGAAAATTTACTCGATTCACGTTAGATACTTTAATGACTAAAGTGAGCGAATATAAAAGCAAAAATATTATTATTACAGGTGGCGAACCGACAATGGTTAAAGCGTTACCTGAATTGCTTTTGCCACTCAAAAAAGCTGGTTATTTCATCGCCATTGAAAGCAACGGTCTTGGTAAAGTCGATCCGCTTATTGATTATATTGCGCTAAGCCCTAAATTTTGTTATCAGTCACGCTATCAAAAAATAGTACAACCAATAGCAAATGAAGTACGCATAGTAGCCGAAAATCACTGCGATTTTATTCCTTTTTGCCAATATATCGAAACTCATATTCAAGCCAAACGCTATTATCTATCTCCTTGTGAAAAAGATGGTGCATTTAATATGTTTGAAACGATAGAGTTGTTAGGAAAAATCAACCAAAATCGACTGAATAATAAATGGCTTTTGAGTGTGCAAAGCCACAAGTTTGCCAATATAGAATGATAAATTAGTACTAAAGAGAACTAATTAAATATTCATAAAATCAAGAAGTTTTATTAATTTTAATTGAATAATTGTTTAATCTATAATAACCTCATATAAATTATTTATATGGAATTAACTGTCATGCGTTTTTGCTATTGTTTATTGCTAACTTTGTTTACAACTCCAGTTATAGCTTGGGATATAGTTTGTGATAATACTTTAACTTGTCGTGTTATAGAATATAGTGATATATCTGATACAGGAGTGATAAAATCGTCAATTTTATTCCAGCGAAAAGCGGGGGCCAATCAGCCAGTTGAAATTTATGTTAGAACAAAAAATAACAAAGAAGAAGATAAAGAAGGTATTGAAATTAAAAACACTCAACAATTAGATAATTCATTGGCTGCATTCATTAATCAAGAGTATTTAGGCGAATTAAAAGAAATACAGAATAATATTTATCAGTTGTCACAATTCCAAGCTACAAAAATTATTCAAGCATTTACAAAAAATGAGAAAGTTATATTCCGTAACAGTAGAAGTCAATCATTTTATACCAATGGCGGATTTTATGATGTCATGTTAACAATGGACAAAAAACAAGGACGGGTTGGTACAACTGGCGCAGTTATAGCACATGGTAATAAAAATGAATCAAACGTTTATGCACCAATACCTGTACCAACTATAAAAAAAGGTAAAGTAATTGCTCCAGAACAAAGTCAAGAACTTAATACCAATGAAGTAATTAAAATATTCCCTCAATTCAAAAAACGCTATATACATGAAGCTAAATGTGATGCTTATGATTTAGAAGATCCTTATTATGATGAAACACAAGGATATGATAAAAGATTTCGGTTAATTAAATTAGATAATAACCACGATTTACTTGAAACTAGGTGTTGGTTTAGCGCATATAACTCAGGTAACGCCTATTGGATAATTTCTAACACAGCTAAACTAAGTAATAAAAATATAAAATTTATAAATAATGAGGGCAATGCATACAAAAATGGAACAATATCCAGTATAGCTAAGCTAAGAGGTGAGGGAGATTGTTTAGAAAAATCTAGCTGGACTTGGAATGGACATAAATTTATGCTTTCCTCTAATATAAGTACAGGTGAATGCTTAGGTTTTGACGGTGGGGCTTGGGAATTACCTTCTTTTGTTAGCGAAATAAAATAACAATTGAACAATAGAAAGCCTTCAGATCTTATGGCGGTTTAAATATTATAATTTTATATATTAACATTTACCGCAGATCTTTATACTATAAATATTTTACAAAGCAGCTAAAAATTGAAGGTTTTTAGCTTAAAAAAACTCTTTTATTCAAACCAGATCATTGATGCCATTCTACCAGTTCTATTTTCACGTCGATAAGAGAAGAATTCATCTTGTTCAGTATAAGTACAATAATCACCACCAAAAATTTGCGTTACTCCTACTGCTTGTAAACGTTGTTTGGCAATTAGATATAGGTCTGCTAGGTATTTTTGTTCAGTTGGGTTGATCAATTTAAACGCTTCTTGTGCTTTTGGATCGACTTTTTCAAATTGTTGTTTGACTTCAATACCTACCTCAAATTTTTTGACACTAATGGCTGGTCCCATCCAAGCAATGATGTTTGATGGCGAGCTTGAAAATTTTTTAATTGTTTCTTCTAATATACCATTACATAATCCTCGCCAACCAGCATGGGCAGCTGCAACTTCGTCACCTTTTGTTGTACAAAAAAGTACAGGCATGCAATCTGCGGTTAACACCACACTAACTTGCTTAGGTTGATTGGTATATGATCCATCAGCTTCAAAAGTTTGATAAGAATCGATGTTACCTGTTGGAGGCTGTAAAGCAATTTGTGATATATCAAGCACTGTTGTGCTGTGAGTCTGCGTTAACCAATACGGTTCGCTTGGTATTTGTTCGGCTTGAATAATTCTTCGGCGGTTTTCAGCAATATGTTCTGAATTATCACCAGTTCGATTTCCCATATTTAAACTTGCAAATGGCGCTAAACTAACACCACCAGTTCGTGTTGAAGTAAAGGCATGAATTTTTTTTGGGGCTGTCCAATATGGGTAAATCGATTTAATCATATTCATCACCAATCTAGTTCATCTTTATGCTGTTCGGTATCTTCTTGTAAAGCTTGTATTAACTTTTGCATATCGTCAGGAATAGGAGCATGCCATTCCATTTGTTCACCTGTTATAGGATGATATAATCGCAACATGGTAGCGTGTAATGCTTGGCGATTAAAATCGCGTAAAGTTTGAATAAAAGATTCACTAGCCCCCTTAGGCGGCCTTGGTCTTCCACCGTAGAGTGGGTCACCAATTAGTGGGTGAGCAATATGTGCCATGTGCACGCGGATTTGGTGAGTTCGCCCTGTTTCTAAGCGCAATCGCAAACGTGTATGTAGGCGATATTTTTCCATCACTCTATAATGGGTAACCGCTGGTTTACCCGTTGGGAATACAGCCATATGTGTACGTTTGGTTGGATGACGGGTGATAGGCTGATCAACGGTTCCTCCTGCAGTAATAATCCCCATGACCACAGCTTCATATTCGCGTGTAATTTGGCGTAGTTGAAGTGATTCGACCAAATGTGTTTGTGCCATAATAGTTTTAGCTACAACCATTAGCCCTGTTGTATCTTTATCTAGACGATGCACAATACCTGCGCGGGGTACGCGTGCTATCTCAGGATAATAATGCAATAAGGCATTTAATACCGTACCATCAGGATTACCTGCGCCAGGATGCACAACTAAATCACGAGGTTTATTAATCACCAAAATGTCATCATCCTCGTAAACAATATCAAGCTTTATATCTTCTGGTTGATGATAAGTTTCTTGTTCAATTTCAGCATTAATAGTTATTATTTCGCCACCGAGCACTTTTTCTTTTGGTTTATTAACGATAACATCGTTGACAGTGACTTTATTATTAATAATCCAATCTTTTATTCTTGAGCGTGAATAATCAGGAAAAAGCTCGGATAATGCTTGATCTAAACGCATTCCTAGTTGACTTTGTTCGATTTTAGTTGATAATTTTAACTCATGCATGTGTAATTTATCTATTTTAAGCTGTTATGTTTTAGAGTATTATATACTAATCATCGCCTTTAATGTTTAATTATATTTGGATCAAAAACTGAATGAAATTGCGTTTACACTCTTTGCTAGCTATCGCTTTAAGTGGCATGCTAATTGGCTGTACTTCTTCCAAGCCCGATGTTGAAAATGTACCCGAGATTGAACTACATAACAAAGCGAAGTCTGAGCTTGAAAATGGTAATATTAAATCCAGTATTACTATATTAGAGTCCTTGGACAAAAATTATCCTTTTGGTCCTTATTCTCAACAAGTTCAACTTGATTTGATTTACGCTTACTATAAATCAGCTGACTTACCGTTAGCAATTGCGTCAATTGACCGTTTTTTGAAATTGAATCCAACGCATCCAAATATTGATTGGGTTATTTATATGCGTGGCATTTCAAATATGGCACAAGACGACAATATGATCCAAGGTTGGTTTAATGTTGATCGTTCAGATCGCGATCCCGATTATGCTTCAGCTGCATTTAAGGACTTTTCTTATCTACTGTCTAGTTTTCCAAACAGTCAATATGCAGCCGATGCGCAAAAACGCCTTGTATTTTTGAAAAATAGATTGGCTCGCTATCAGTTAAAAGTCGCACAATTCTATACAAAACGCGGTGCTTATGTAGCTGTGATTAATCGCGTGACTGAAATGTTAATTATGTTCCCAGATACCGATTCAACTAAAGAAGCATTGCTTTTAATGCGTAATGCTTATAATGAATTAGGCTTAGTTGATGAAACCCAAAAACTTGATCAACTGATTCAAGCAAATCTTAAAAACATGCCTAAAGAAGAACAACGATCATTCTTATCACGTTTTACTAGCGTCTTTAATGGTGGTTAGGCTTTTTTAATTAAGATACCTACCTTTAATTGCTATTTAATCACACTTAAATAGCAATTAATTTAACTTGTTGTATCCCTTTCACCTTAACCTATTAAAGGTTTGTTATTTATTAAATATCAGTAATAAAATATGCTCAATAACTTAGAATTTATCATAACAAGAAATCAATGTCTTACTTCATATATCGTTTGTAAAACGAATCAATAACCAATACAATTAGCAGCATATTTTTATTAGTAATAATAGATAGGACATTAACTCGTCATGCAAGAACAATATCGCCCAGATGAAATAGAAGCCATTGTACAAAAACATTGGCAAGAAAATAAAACCTTTCACGTTACTGAAGATTCATCAAAAGAAAAATATTACTGCTTATCGATGCTACCTTACCCTTCTGGGCGTTTGCATCTTGGTCATGTCCGTAACTACACCATTGGTGATACCATTTCACGTTACCAACGTTTAAATGGTAAAAATGTACTACAGCCAATCGGTTGGGATGCGTTTGGTTTGCCTGCTGAAGGTGCTGCAGTTAAGAACAATACTGCACCTGCAAAATGGACCTATGAAAATATTGCTTATATGAAAAAGCAATTACAACTTTTAGGATTTGGTTATGATTGGGATCGTGAAGTTACTACTTGTCATCCTGAATATTATAAATGGGAACAATGGTTTTTTACTAAGTTATATGAAAAAGGCTTAGTTTATAAAAAAACATCGGCAGTTAACTGGTGCCCTAATGATCAGACCGTACTTGCTAATGAGCAAGTGGTTGAAGGTTGTTGTTGGCGTTGTAGTACCCCTGTTGAGCGCAAAGAAATCCCACAATGGTTTATTAAAATCACCGAATATGCCGAAGAACTACTTAATGATTTGAATACGCTTGAAAGTTGGCCAGAACAAGTTAAAACCATGCAACGTAACTGGATTGGTCGTTCTGAAGGTGTTGAGTTTGATTTTGCTGTTGAAAATTATGCTGATAAGTTACGCGTCTATACAACTCGTCCTGATACATTAATGGGCGTTAGTTTTGTCTCTGTTGCCGCAGAGCACCCTCTTGCACAATTAGCAGCCCAAAACGATCCTAAAATTGCTGAATTTGTTGCTGAATGTAAAAATACCAAAACAGCCGAAGCCGATATGGCAACCATGGAAAAGAAAGGCATTGCAACTGGCTTTTATGCTATCCATCCTTTAACAGGAAAAAAAGTCCCTGTTTGGATTGCTAATTTTGTGTTAATTGAATATGGTACAGGTGCAGTGATGGCTGTGCCTGGGCACGATGAACGTGATTATGAATTTGCTTCAAAATATAACTTACCAATTAATCCTGTTATTTTAACTCAAGACGGTAACGCACCAGATCTTTCTGAAAAAGCATATACTGAGCATGGCAAGTTATTTAATTCAGGCGAATTTGATGGTCTTGATTTTGATCAAGCATTTAATGCTGTTGCTGATAAGTTAATTGCATTAGGTATTGGTAAACGTAAAGTTAATTACCGTTTGCGTGATTGGGGTGTTTCGCGTCAACGTTATTGGGGTGCACCAATCCCAATGGTGACGCTGGAAGATGGTACAACCATACCAACACCAGAAGACCAATTACCAGTTATTTTACCTGAAAATGTTGAAATGAATGGTATTACCAGTCCAATTAAGGCAGATCCTAACTGGGCTAAGACAACCGTTAACGGTCAACCTGCACTACGTGAAACCGATACGTTTGATACCTTTATGGAATCTTCTTGGTATTATGCTCGTTACACTTGTCCAAACTACGACAAAGGTATGTTAGACGAAAAAGCAGCAAACTATTGGTTACCTGTTGACCAGTATGTTGGTGGTATTGAACATGCCATTATGCATTTACTTTATTTTAGATTTTTCCATAAATTAATGCGTGATTTTGGTTTAGTATCGTCAGATGAACCAGCAAAACGTCTACTTTGCCAAGGTATGGTATTAGCTGATGCATTTTATTATACCAGTCCAACAAATGAACGTATTTGGGTTTCGCCAACTGAAGTCACTATTGAACGTGATGATAAGGGGCGCATTGCTAAAGCTGTCGATAGTCATGGCAATGAGCTAGTTCATGCCGGTATGACCAAAATGTCAAAATCAAAAAATAATGGTATCGATCCGCAAGAAATGGTTGAAAAATATGGTGCTGATACCGTTCGATTGTTTATGATGTTTGCATCACCTGCTGATATGACACTAGAATGGCAAGAATCTGGCGTTGAAGGTGCAAACCGATTTATTAAACGTGTATGGCGTTTAGTTTATGAACATACCCAAAAAGGTGTAGCAGCAAAACTAGACGTTACAGCTCTAGATAGTGAACAAAAATCATTACGTCGTGAATTACATAAAACCATAGCGAAAGTGAGTGATGATATTGGCCGCCGCCAAACATTTAATACTGCTATTGCTGCTGTGATGGAATTTATGAATCGCTTACAAAAAGCACCGCAAGAAACAGAGCAAGATCGCGCTCTAATGAGTGAAGCTTTAAATGCTATTGTTCGATTACTTTACCCAATGATGCCTCACGCTTGTTTTGTTATGTGGCAAGCTTTAGGTCACAACGAATTGATTGATAATACAACTTGGCCTGTTGCTGATCAATCGGCAATGGTTGAGGACGAGAAACTCATTGTTGTACAAATCAATGGCAAAGTCCGCGGTAAATTTATTGTACCTGCCGATGCCGATCAAGATTTTGTTGTATCACAAGCAAAACAAGAGCCTAACATCCAAAAATATTTGAGTGATGTTGCTATCCGTAAAGTGATTTATGTACCGGGTAAATTATTAAATCTTGTTGTTGGTTAATTTTGTTTGATAACTAAATTTAGGCGGTTATTGATATGAAAAAATATTTAGCATTAATTATGTTATTAACAATATCCTTAACAGGATGTGGATTTCACTTACAACATGAGACAGAAGTGCCAGAAAGTTTTAAAACGATGTCTTACATAAGTTATGACCCTTATGGAAGATTATCTCGCAATATTAAAGAGTTATTACACGATAATGATGTGACAATAACGAATAATAATGCTTCAGGTCAGGTACCATTGTTAAAAATGGTAAGTGAAAATCTAAGTCGCAATACCATCTCGATTTATCAAGATGGTAAAGCTGCCGAATATCAATTAGTGTTAACGGTTGAAGCACAAGTTGTTGCTGGTCAACAGACTTATCCAATAAGCGTACGCGTGTTTAGAACGTTTTTTGATAATCCAGCTGAAGCTTTGGCTAAGACGGTTGAACAAGACTTAATTGAAAACGAAATGTTTAAACAAGCGGCTAAACAAGTCATCCGTAAATTAAAATCGATTCATGCAGTAAATTAACGTTGACATGATTAAAATTAGTGCCGATCAAATTAACAATAATGTGGGGGCTCCCTATTATTTAATTTTAGGTAGTGATCCCTATTTACAGCATTATGTGCAAACTGAGTTACGCAAATCCTTTTTACAAAAAGGATTTGATGAGCAACTTACTTTTGTAATTGATAATCAAACCGATTGGACAGCTATTTATGATAGCTGTCAGGCTATGAATCTATTTTCTGCAAATACTCTGATTTTTCTTGATTTTGGTGAGGGTTCATTAAACGCAGCTATCACTACCAAACTCAATACACTAAGTGAGGTTTTAACCCCTGGTATTGCGCTGGTTATTACACTTAACAAAATTACGAAATCGCAAGAAAACGCTAATTGGTATAAAGCTTTATCGGATAAATTGGTGGTTATCAATTGCACTACACCCGATACTTTACAGTTGCCACAATGGATCAAAAATCATTTGCAACAACAACAAATGACCATTGAACCAAAGGCAATTGAACTGTTTTGCTATTATTATGAAGGCAATTTACTGGCATTAACACAAATTATTGCACAACTTAAGTTGTTGTATCCTAATCAGAGCATTTCTTATGATGAAGTCGAAAATAATATAAATGATTCGGCAATATTTACACCATATCATTGGACTGATGCGATGATTGCCAATAAAACAAAACGAGCCATTCATATTTTACAACAGCTAAAAATAAATGAATTTGAGCCGTTAATTTTATTGCGGATTGTTCAACGTGAATTGATATTGATGATCAATTTAAAAAAAGGATTGCAACAAAAATCATTAAAACAAGTTTTCGATGAATATAAGGTTTGGCAAAATAAAAGAACGATATATACCAGTTATCTAAACCGTTGCGATATTAATGACCTATTTAATTTATTAGCCAAATTGACAGAGATCGAAATCAGTTTAAAGCATGATAACCAAGCACGAATATGGGACGCAATGTTTAATTTATCGATGCAATTTATGGGATTAGATAAATGTTAACTGCATTATTAGGAGGAACTTTTGATCCGATCCATTATGGACACCTTCGCCCTGCTATTTCGTTAGCAAATGAAGTCGGATTAAAGCAAATTGGTTTATTGCCTAATCATATCCCTCCTCATAAACCACAACCCGAAGCGAGTACTGAACAACGCTTGGCAATGTTAAAATTGGCTATCGAAGGTTTACCATTATTTGCGTTGAATGTAAGAGAGATCTTACCTGAAACTTCAACACGTCCTTCTTATACTATCGGAACGCTTCAAGCCTGGCGACAAGAAAATGGGAATAGTGAAGGATTGGCATTTATTATGGGACAAGATTCATTATTGAGTTTACCGACTTGGAGTAAATGGAAAACGCTGCTTGATTATTGCCATTTACTAATTTGCCGTAGACCAGGTTATGCCCAAAAAACTGATAACATTGAGTTACAACAATGGATTGATGTGCATAATACCACAAACGTTAAAGATCTACACAATTCACCACATGGTTATATCTTTTTTGCACATACGCCACTTGAAGATATTTCAGCTACTGAGATCAGGCAAAATATTAACAACCAAGCCAGTTGTGAAAATTTGTTACCACCCAAAGTGTGGCATTATATTCATCAGCAAGGCCTTTATACTGCAAAGAAATAGTAGAAAGGGCTTTACATCTGACAGTTTTTTCGGCATTATTTCGCCGCTGTGTTTATTTATTTTAAACTTAGCTTTTTGTGTTTATACTTAACTTTACTTTGTCATCGAATAAAATACTTTATAGGTGACATAAAAGCGCAACGCGATACCTTTGCACTATATGTGCTTAGACGAGGAAAGTTAGTTGAGTATATTTAATTTGTACTTATTATTAAGAGGCCCCAATGGCAAAAGAAGATAACATTGAAATGCAAGGAACCATACTTGATACTCTTCCAAATACGATGTTTCGTGTGGAACTTGAAAATGGTCATGTCGTTACTGCACATATTTCTGGTAAGATGCGTAAGAACTATATTCGTATTTTAACTGGTGATAAAGTTACTGTTGAAATGACACCTTACGATCTATCTAAAGCACGCATCATCTTCCGAAGTCGCTAATATCGTTATCAGAATAAACTTTTATCGCTATATAACTGTTTATTTCTCTCTTTTTTAATAAAAAAACCGTCGACAAAAGTCGACGGAGAAGTGAGATATTTAAACTAAACTAGTGAGTTAATCATCTTTAGAAAAGTTCATTTGATCGTATTTAACCCATTTTGTTTTTTTAACTATTTTATAGCCAAAGTAAATCATTAAAAATAATGGTAAACCGATATAGGTTGCAATTACACTATTCCAATCAATAGAATCTTGTAGGAAGGCTTCGTAATTTTGACCAAGTGTTATAATTAAACATAATACGAAAGCAAAAACAGGGCCAAATGGGAAGCAGCTTGATTTATATGGTAATTGATTAACATCATGACCTTGCATAAGGTAACCCTTTCTAAAACGATAATGACTAATTGCAATTCCTAACCAAGCAATAAAACCAGTCATACCTGACATATTGAGCAACCACAAATAAACAACCTGATCTCTATACATCGACGTTAAGAAGCAAAGCATAGCCACAAATGTCGTTGCTAACAACGCTGCACGAGGTACGCCTGATGATGATAATTTTGCAAAGATTTTAGGTGCTTTACCTTCTTTAGCAAGAGCATAAAGCATACGGGTCGAAGCATAAAGTCCTGAGTTACCCGCAGATAAAACTGAAGTCAGTATAACAGCATTCATTAATGCTGCAGCTGATAATAATCCTGCATGTTCAAATACTAGGGTAAATGGACTAACACTTATATCGGTTTCATCGTTACGTAGTAAATTAGGATCAGTATAAGGAATAATTAAACTGATGACTAAAATCGCAAAGATATAAAATAACAGTATTCGCCAAAAGACTTGCCGCATAGCTTTAGGAATATTTTTTTCTGGATCTTTTGATTCACCAGCTGCAATACCAATTAATTCTGTACCTTGAAATGAAAATCCAACTACCATTGCTACACCAATCATTGATGAAAATCCACCAGCAAAAGGCGCTTCTTTGATGGTCCAATTTTGCCAACCTGCACCTTCTGCACCATGGAAAATACCAATAATCATTAATAAACCAACAATAATAAAAACAATAACGGTGACAACTTTAATTAATGAAAACCAAAATTCAGCTTCACCAAAGCCTTTAACTGAAATATAGTTTAAACAAAAGATGATACTTAAAAACAATAAACTCCATAACCAGCTATAAGGACCGGCATCAAACCAATAAGAAATAACTAGCTGAGCGGCAACTAGGTCAACCGCAACTGTAATTGCCCAGTTATACCAATAGTTCCAACCAATGGCAAAACCAAACGCTTCATCTACATAACGTGAACCATAAGTTGCAAAGGTGCCTGAAACAGGTAAATATGCAGCAAGTTCCCCTAAGCTAGTCATTAAAAAGTACACCATTACACCTATAATGGCATACGAAAGCAAAGCACCACCGGGACCTGCCTGAGCAACAGTTGCTCCTGAGGCAACAAATAGCCCTGTGCCAATTGAACCACCAATGGCGATCATAGCTAAGTGACGCGCCTTTAAATCTCGTTTTAATTTGTTTTTCATATCAATATTCTTCTTTGTTAAGGAGAGCCCATCTTATGGAGCATAAATTTTTATATTCCACATTATTTAACAACCAAATAGGCAGCTAAAAATTTATATTAATCATTACTGATAAATAAAATAGGTAAAAGTGTATCAAAAAAAAATGATGGCGAGATAAATAATTCTAATAATCGAACTGTTTTGTTAAATATATACAATACTTAACCTTTAGTTAGCTGTTCTAATTGAGTTAAATAATTCAGTGCTTGCGAACGGCTATTACCACACATTTCGATACAAGGTTTTAATCGACCACAAACTTTCGGTCTCGATGGGTGCAAGAACAATTTACATTGATAATTGTTATCTAAATGAAGACAAGCAATACCAGCTGGTTTACCCTTAGGCATACATGGGATGGCTGATGAAATTGAAGGAGCAATACAACAGGCACCGCAGTTTTTTCGACATTGGAATGAATCTGTCATAGTGTTTTCTTTATTTTACACGCCTATTCAATAAATTTTGATGGTGACAATAGCAAGTTAGCGGTAAAATAGCGAGCTAATTTTTTAACTTTTTTTAATCGTGAAGAATAAATATTATGGCTAAAGCAAATGAAATAAAACGTGGTGATGCAGTCACCTATAATGGTAAATTATTACTTGTTAAAGATATTGATGTTCAAAGTCCAAGTGCACGGGGTGCCAGTACACTTTATAAAATGCGTTTTACCGATGTAAAAAATGGTGGAAAAGTTGAAGAACGTTTTAAAGGTGATGATATCCTCGAAACAATTGAACTATCCCGTCGACCTGTTAGTTTTTCGTATATTGATGGTGATGAATATGTATTTATGGATAATGAGGATTATACCCCTTATATCTTCAAAAAAGAGCAAATTGAAGATGAATTATTGTTTATCCCTGAAGGCGGTATGAATGGTATTCAAGTGCTAATGGCTGATGGTGAAGTTCTTGCCTTGGAATTGCCACAGACTGTTGAACTTGATATTGTTGAAACCTCGCCAAGTATTAAAGGAGCTTCAGCTAGTGCGCGAACTAAACCAGCTACTTTATCGACTGGGCTTGTAATTCAGGTTCCAGAATATATTGATAACCATGAAAGAGTTAAAATTCATATTGCTGAACGCCGTTACATGAGCCGTGCCGAATAACCAATAAAATCGTAATGAATATATATAATCAAAATAAACTACATAAACGATTGCGTCGCTTAACTGGCGAAGCAATCGCTGACTTTAATATGATCGAAGAAGGCGATCGTATTATGGTTTGCTTATCAGGCGGTAAAGATAGTTATACTTTGCTTGATATTCTTATCAACTTAAAAATCAGTGCACCAGTACATTTTGATCTAATAGCAGTTAACTTAGATCAAAAACAACCAGGATTTCCTGAACATGTATTGCCTGAATATTTAAATTCGTTAGGCATTGAATATAAAATCGTGCAAGAAAACACCTACGGTATTGTCAAGGATAAAATCCCTGAAGGTAAAACAACTTGCTCGCTTTGTTCACGGCTACGTCGTGGCATTTTATATCGCACAGCAACCGAACTTGGTGCAACAAAAATTGCCCTTGGCCATCATCGAGATGATATTTTAGAAACGCTATTTTTAAATATGTTTTATGGTGGCAAACTCAAAGCAATGCCGCCAAAGCTAATGAATGATTCAGGTGAACATATCATTATCCGACCACTAGCTTATTGCAAAGAAAAAGATATCGCCAGATACGCTGAAATTAAACAATTTCCGATTATTCCTTGTAATCTTTGTGGCTCACAACCCAACTTACAAAGGCAAGTAATTAAAGAAATGCTCAATGAATGGGATAAAAAGTTCCCCGGACGCATTGAAACCATGTTCCGAGCAACACAAAACATCACCCTATCCCATCTGTGTGATACCAATTTGTTTGATTTTAAAGGGATTAAAAAAGGTGATCTTTCTGTTAATGGTGGCGATATTGCTTTTGACCGCGAAGATATGGCAACAACCATCGGTTTTGATGCTTCAGAACTTGAAAAACAAGATATGATTTTATGGAAGGAAGCAAAATAGTGGCTTAATATACATATACTTTAACTTTTTCATCAATGCCATTAATGTGGCATTGATTTTTACATTTCCTAGAAATTTTAAATCCACAATAAAGTTAAACCAAACATTAAAATAAAAAGCCAATTTATTATGTTAACCATTTTAGCCAGCATTGGTTGACTATTTGTTTTTCTTGCACAAATTGCGAACTATTAACCGTGCTAGATTGTAATTGCAATGCTAATCTATGAATTTTGTTGCGCATATCGATATAGGCTTGTGTTAGCTGCTCTGCTTCTTGGCTATCCATTATTTGATAATTTGTCGCAAGTTCTAAAATCCGAACATTATCGCTCCACTTTGTCATTTTAGGATATTTATTAGCATAATTAAGCACAAGATATTGCGATATAAACTCAATATCTCCTATTCCTCCTTCATCAATTTTTAAGTTAAATAAATTGTTTTGAGTGCTACCTAGATGTACTCTCATTTTTTCACGCATTTCACGCACTTCTTTTTTTAATACAACTTCATCACGCTTTTTACAAAGTACATTATGACGAATTTGGTTAAAACGTTTTATTAATTCACCTTCTCCATATATAGCTCTTGCTCTGACTAATGCTTGATGCTCCCAAGTCCAAGCTTCATTCATTTGGTAATCTTCGAACGAATCTAAACTACAAGCAAGCAATCCTGCATCACCCTGAGGGCGAAGCCTTACATCAACTTCATATAAAATCCCAAAACTAGTACGAACATTAAATAGATGAATAATTCGCTGAACTAAACGCAAATAGAATTGACGACTATCTATCTGCTTATTGCCGTTAGTTATACTATTAACTGGACAATCATGTAAAAAAACCAAATCGAGATCCGAACCATAACCCAGTTCCCAACCGCCTAATTTACCATAGCCGATTACCACCAAGCCTTTATGATTATCAGCCAAATGCTCAGGCTTGCCATAGCGAGTAACCATTTGATTCCAAGCCATTTGTATGACAAAATCTAATAATGATTCAGCCGCATAAGTTAGGTGATCACTGACCTTCATGGTAGTTAATACATGCTCAACATCGCAAGCAGCTATATGCAACAATTGCATCTGTTTAAATTGACGTAAAGCTTCAAGTTGTTGTTCTTCGTCATCAACTTCAATACGTAATAAATATTGATAAAGCTGGCTTTTATATTCATTTGGAGCAACAGTCTGATAAAGCGAATTGATATCAATAAGCTCATCTAATAATATAGGGTAATGAGCCAGCTGATCGCTAATCATTGGTGAAGCACTACATAAGCGAATCAATTGCTTCAAAGCAGTTGGATATTCAAGTAACAGTTCTAAATAAGTGGTACGACTAACAATATTAACAAGTAACGGCAAAATCCTTGATAGCACCATTGTTGCTTGCTTTTCGCTACAGACAGCTTCTAACAAACGTGGCATTAACTGATCGAGGATTTCACGCCCCCGTACGCCAATGGTACGTTTACCTATATCATCACGAAATTGCACTAGCATTTGGTAGATCTGCGTAACTTCTGTTTCTGAATAGGTAGGTAATATTGCACTAACATCGCTTATTTGAAGATCAGGCACCCAAAGATCGTCAAATTGATCGTTATAAGGCTTAGTCGTTGAGGTAGATTCTGATTCGTTTTCGCCAATAAGTTCATTAAAAATTTGGCGGTTATGTTGCATCCGCACTAATAACGCTTGTTCAAAATCATGCCAATGATTAAAGCCCATGCTTATCGCTAAACGAGCTTGATCCAGTGCATTATTTGGCAAGGTTTGGGTCTGTTCGTCAGCAATAGCTTGTAGAAGATTTTCACAACGGCGTAAAAATAGGTAATTTTCTCGTAATAACGATACTTCATTCGATGCAAGTAGCGATTCTTGTTCAATCACATCAAGCGCATTTAATAGCGAACGAGTTTGCAACCCCACTACTCTTCCACCACGAATAAGCTGAAAAACTTGTACAATAAACTCTATTTCACGAATCCCACCAGCACCAAGCTTAATGTTATTTTTTAAACCACGACGACGCACTTCACGTTCAATCATGCTTTTCATATTACGCAATGATTGTAAAACACTAAAATCAATATAGCGACGATAAACAAATGGTTTTAACATTTGATAAAGCTCACTGACATAAGGAGATTGTTGATCACCAAGCACTTTAGCTTTAACCATTGCATAACGTTCCCAATCGCGCCCTTGTTCTTGATAGTAATCTTCCATAGCAGAAAAACTCAGCACCAAAGGTCCACCATCACCAAGTGGCCGCAAGCGCATATCAACGCGATAAACAAATCCATCTTCTGTAATTTGGTCTAACGCTTTGATCAAACGTTGTCCCAAACGTGTAAAGAATACAGCATTATCTAACTCTCTCCGCCCTCCTTGTGTTTGTCCATGTTCGGGATAGGTAAAAATCAAATCAATATCGGACGAGAAATTAAGTTCTCCACCACCTAATTTTCCCATACCTAAAATCAGCAGTGGCTGCGTCTGACCTTGAGCATTGTAAGGTGTCCCCCACTCTTTGCAACTAAGCTCATAAAGCCAATTACGAGCTGTAACAATTATCACCTCAGCTAGTTCACTTAATTGTAATAAAATCTGCTCATCATTACTGATATGAACTAGTTGAGACCATGCTAACCGGACTAAAATATAACGACGAAATTGCCTTAAAATCTTCATGAATTCAGTTTCATCTGAAACTGCTATTAATTTTTCATTTAACCAAGTTTGGTAATACTGTCTTTCATCTGCCTGTGGGGGATTTTGGCTGATTTCTGTTAGCCAGTTAGGAAATCGATAAAATGCATCTACCAAAAAATTACTTCGCACTAAAATATCTAGATTAGCTTGTATTTCGTTTGATTGACATTGTTTAAGTTGAGAGGCAACTTTTTGCTTTTGTTGTTCAAACAAAGAAGAAACTGGAAGGTTAAATTCTGACATAAGCAAGCTCTCTTAGAAATTTCTTCACAAAATAATATCAGCAAAATAAGAATATATTATAAGTAACTTTTGTAAGTTATATAGTATTTTATATACAAAATAAAAAAGTGTCGAAAATGATGAGATGATTTTTAATTGAGTATTGTTTTTAGGAATGATTCATAAAGAATATACAACTTCTTTAAACCCTTTATTTTATATTACCATAGGTGCAAAGTCTTTTTGGAGTAAAAAGACCTTTACTGGAGCTATATATAACCATATATCCTAATAAAAACCGTCATTATATTGTTGTATAGATAAAAAAATATCATACCGAAAAAAGTAAAAATTTCAGGCAACAATTCTTGCAATTAATATAAGGCAACCTTGTCTATTATAGAACAATGCCTATTATAATTAATGTAAAAATGTTACCAATAAACTAATTTGTACAAATTTTATTCTGACTTTGACTCAACAAAACTGGATAAATTAACTTCTTTTCCAAAAAATGCTTTTGCTGTTTTACTAACAACTACCGAACCTATTGCACATAAAATAAGAAGAAATAATATAATATCTGTTATAACAATAACCATTATTTCGCTGTCTGTTAATGAATCTGCAACCTCATCAAACCATTTCAGACAATATATATTGAAAAATAAAACAATTATTGCTGCCAACGATGTTAACACAAAAGCAATGACAGAACTTGAAATTAATGACTTCACCTGTAAATTATCATAAACAGTTTTAAATTGTTTTCGCAAAACAAAATAACCAATCGTATTTACAATCAATAAAAAAACTGAATAAAAAATAATAGTTCTAATATGGTATTCAAGGGGACCTATAGAATCCAGAGGATCTTTAGGAACAAAAAAGAAATTTAAGCAAAATAAGACAATAGATAGATAATAGAAATTAAATAATAGAATAAATAAAGATAAATGAGTTTTTTGACTATTGTCCGAGGATAATACAATCATATCTGACTCTGTTACGAAAGCTGTTCGCAGTAGTTTTATCCCTAAATAAATCGCCATTATTATCCAAATATAACAAGCTAATCTAAATATGCCTATATAGAGGCTTTCTATATAAGTAAAATAATATGGCACTATAGCATAATATAAAAATCCAAGAACCTGTCGCTCAAATATCACCTGATAACCATTGATACCTATTATTATAAAAAAAACAATTAAAAACACACAAAGCAGATTCTTTTTATTGACTCGATAGACCGAATTCTTATGCAAGATTATGGCTGAAGTAATAAAAATTAAAACCAGATTTGCTAACTGATTAAAAGTATTAGGCAAAACTATATGAATAATTAATGATAAAAAAGAATCGTCCCAAATATATGGGTTAACCTTTGCATAGCTAAAAACCATATTCTCAACAAGAAGTTCTCGTCCAACTAAAAAAGCGCTATCTAGCACCCCATAAAACAGCAAAAACAAGAACGGTAATTTAAAAAAAGAAAGCTTCATTATTTTACTTTTTATTTCATTGATTAATAGTCATATTTGCGATCAACATAAGCCTGAACTTTGTATTAATCTCACTAAAAGCAAATTCTTTTACAGAGTTAATAGTCAATAATGCCATTTGCCATTGTGTAAATTCAGGCTCAAAAGGAAGATTTTTATCTATTAGAATATAATTTATTTGGTTTAGTGTTTGTTTATATAACTCTAAATCATTAACTTCTAATGCATATTCTTCATTTTGTTGCCAAAATCTTAACAGGCTTGCTAGATCTTGATGGGCTTGAAAATCAAATTGACAAGTTTTAAGTGATGTATTTTTCAGTAAACAATAGCCCCTAGCAGCTTTACTTTGTGAAAAAAGATGCAAATGGAAACGGCTTAATTCAAGAGCAAAATTAAACAGGTCTTGTTTATTACCTTGTTTGAGTTCTAATTCGACTTCTTGAATGATTTTAACTTTTTTGTTTGACTTAATTTCCCCTTGGTCTAGTGCTACCTCAATTTCGCTACTCGCAAAAGAAATTAACCAAGTTTGCCTTTTGAAATCAGTACTGAACAATGGTAATAAATCTCGTTGTAACCGCTCAATATCGCAATTATAGGGTAATGCCATATGTGGTAATACAGCTAAATTGGGTTCTGAATTAGGTAAGTCAACATTAAATTCAGCACGCTCATGTAATCCAGACACAGACTTGCTATCTCGCTTTAAGGTGATTTCAAACTCTTTTTCGTGATCACTTTCGCATTCCCTTACTCGCAATCCACACTGATTATTACGTAGGTAATAATCGCTTGTGTCATAATAGGTACTAGTCAAATTGAGTTTTGTAGAACTGTTTTTTGCTGGTGATATCGTTAAAAATTCAACTTCGTCGCTATCAGCCCATTGATCTAGAAAATATCTTAAATTAGCAATATCACTAGTATTAATTTCAAACTTTAATTCGATTTCATTACTCATTCATCTACTATTTTTTCGCTATTTTTAACATAATCAACGATAAATCTACTTCATACATCATAGCGAATCACCGTTAATCAACAATATGACAAATTATTTTACAACACGAAATGGATTAGGTTTTGATTTAGATTGTTTAGGTTGTGAGGACAAAGATACACTCTGTATACTATATTGTGGTTCATCTTCAAATCCCATACCCACGCCATTTTCACGAGCATAAATTGCCTCAATCGCAGCCATTGGTACCACAATATGTTGTGGCACACCAGAAAAGCGAGCATTAAATTCAATTTGTTCATTAGTAGCCAAATATTGACCAACTGATTGTGGGGCAATATTTAGTACAATTTGATTGTTTTGGATAAATTCCTGCGGCACTAATACTCCATATACAGAAGTATTAACCACAATGTAAGGTGTTAAATCATTATCCAAAATCCAGTCATAAAAAGCCCTAAATAGATAAGGGCGACGTGGCGTCATTTGTTCAAGTTCCATCAAGGCTACCTTGGCTAAAATTATCGTAAATAAAGATAAATTTAATTGTTTATGATCTTATCTTTTTTTCTGCTTCAGTTAATGAATTAATAAAAGCAGGGCGTTCAAAAACTCTCGCCATATAAGCTAAATAACTCTTTTCAGCTACTTTTGGTAATTCAATACTAAGCAATGGTAAACGCCAAAGTAACGGCGCAAAGTAACAATCGCATAATGTAAAATCATCACTCATAAAATAATCTTTTTCTTTAAACATAACCGAAATCGAAACAAGATCATCAAGAAGATTTTTTCGTGCTGTTTTAGCAGCATCACTATTAGGATCAGCAATAATTGTTTCGTATGCACTATACCACTCTTTTTTAATACGGTACATTGTTAATCGTGAATTAGCGCGAACGATAGGATAAACAGGCATCAATGGTGGATGTGGAAAGCGTTCATCCAAATATTCTAACGCAATATGTGGTTCATATAACGTAAGGTCACGATCAATTAAAGTTGGAATTGAACTATATGGATTAAGATCCAATAATTCCTGTGGTAAATTATCTGCCGTTACAAACTCTATTTCCGCAGTTACCCCTTTTTCTGCCAGAACAAAACGAATCTGATGCCCGTAAATATCTGTTGTATCACAAAATAATGTCATTACAGAACGTTTATTAACAGCAACAACCATATTCACTCCAAATTTATAAAATTAAAATAAGTCTAGTTGCCGTCTATTCTAACAAATTGGATAACAAAATTGTTAAAAAAAAATAAATTTTCTTTAATTCTTTTCCTCAAGCCCTAATTTTGACAAGCAGTTTCATAAAACATGTGCTTAAGTATAGGATTTATTAAATTAGTTAACCTAATAATATTAAATAATATTTATTTCCTAAATAATCTTAATTCTTAAAAATATTTAACCTACGTAGTTTAGCTTTTTAATTAACCAAATCAGCATAAAAAAACCCAGCATTCGCTGGGTTTTGAAACAAAATTGAAACAAAATTGTAACGTTTTTGTAATACTGCCGGTCGGGTAAGGACACAACATTACTGTTGTGCCCTCCCCTAAGAACTGTACGAGCAAATTTCTCCGCATACAGCTCAAGCCTTTCAATTGACTTTAGTAAGCCAGTTTCACTACCTCCAATTTCAGTGCATGGACTTTTTTGTGGCAAATAGGATGTAGTAACACCCTATTTTTGAGCGTATCCGCCCCTCCGTGCATTTTGTAGATAATATGATGGTCATGCCACCCCGTCTCTTTTGTGATTGGGAGTTGACATAAACCACAACGACCTTTTTGTTCCTTATACAGCATTTGCCATTTGTGTCTGTGTGAGAATTCCTCATACATCCGTTTCTGGTGTAATGTTTCCCCGTATAATTCCCATTCTGGTAAAAATGGATTGTAATCCGATTTTACCTTAATATGTCGTTTGATTGCCGTCTTGCTACATTGCAATAATTCAACCCATTTATCCATACCCTGGCGGTCTTTTATCATCGTGCCAAAGTTCCATTTCCGAGTTGCCGTCGTTTTAAAGTATTTCTCTTTAACCCAACGTTTACCCTTTTTACTATGTCTTCTTTTGCTCCAATTCCAAAGCGCGCGCCATATTAATGCATCCATTCGCCCATAAGCTTGACTGGCTGCCTGACTTCGGTGATAGTTAGCCCATCCCCTTATCATTGGATTTAATACCTTTATTAAGTCTTCTTGTTTAACCATGCTTAATTTTTTAATCTTATCTCTCACCTTGCTATAGAATGCCTCCCCATTCTTTTTACTCGGCTTGATGATAAGCTTGTCGTTAAACTGTCTTACGTTCCAACCTAAAAAGTCAAAACCCTGCCTGATATGCACTACTTTTGTTTTCTTCTCTGATAGTGTTAGTCCTCTCTCTTTGAGAAATTCCTCCACTACAGGAATGACCTTTTCTTCCAGTAATTCTTTTGAAATCCCTGAAATAATAAAGTCATCCGCATACCTAACCATGTACGTTTTATGTTGCCTGATTTTCCTGCTCGCTTTCTCACCAAAGTGATTAGCTAGCTCTTTCTCCAATCCGTCTAACGCCATGTTGGCTAGCGTTGGCGAGATAATCCCACCTTGCGGTGTGCCCGCCTCAGTCATCTTCACCTGCCCCATGTCAACGACACCCGATTTTAACCACTTCGCTAATATCCGCTTATTAATTGGAATATTCGCTATTAACCAATCATGGCTAATGTGGTCAAAACAGCCCTTGATATCTGCATCTAATACCCACTGCGCAGGTTGGTTAGTTTTCCGCCCCTTGTGTGAGAATATTCGATGTATATGGGTTATCGCATCTGCCGTTGAGCGGTTAATGCGAAACCCATACGAGCCTTTATCCGCCGTTGTCTCCGAAACAGGCTGTAGGGCAAATAGATAGAGTGCTTGCATTGCCCTGTCTTTTATGGTCGGAATACCCAAAGGGCGTTTCTTCCCGTCAGACTTAGGAATATAGACCCGCCTTAATGGTTGCGGTTTATATCCCTTGTTTGTGAGCGTTGCAGTCGCTTTCCATTTTGCCTCAGCGGTGCTCCAAGTTACCTTATCAACACCTGCCGTCCTTTTACCTCTATTTTCAGTCACTCGCCTTACCGCTAATTGCTTAGCATAAGTTGAGCGTGTCAATAATCTTTGCAAGCGTTTAACCTTGCGCCAATCATTTTCAAGTGTCGCTTTCGCAATCCGACTCTGCAATCCTTTAACATGCCTTGTTGCTTTGACCCAATCGATATTGTGCCATTGCCTCGCCATGTCAGAGGTCGCTGGAGCTGGACTCTGTTTAATTTTTGCATTAAACTTAGTGTGCTCTTTCATACTTACCTCTTGATACAAGAAGTAGCAGAAATTACTTGATACTATGTGAATAACCGCCAAAAGAACTACCACGTTACATGTGGCGGTTATTCAGCATATCAAATAACTCTACCGCTCTGTAACACGGTTAATGATTGAGTTTTGAGCTTGGCGGATGTTTTAACAGATGAATTATTCTTCCCAATAATTCATTTTAAACTGTTAGACACTCGCCAGCTCTCCCCTCGCCTAAAATAATTCCATTAGAAATTACCCACCAAAGGATTAGCCTAACATTTTGCGACGAAAGACCAGTTAGAAGTCTGCACCCTTTCGAGTTAGGTCATGTTTCATACCCTATATCAGCCATTACAGCCAATCATTCGCTTTCTCTAACCTCCCTTACCTGCACGCTTAACAGCATCACTTACGCTTTGCCTGCCGACCCCAATCTTTGCGCTTTATATAATACGATTGCTGAATTGTGGACGGCAAACGTACAGGCTTACCAAGTTCCATTATTATCACACGAGTAGTTAAGATGTAGACTGTTCGCCGATAGTCTTATTGATGGCGTATTCCCACGCTAGACGAGAATATCCGACTATATTACCTTTTGGTCAAAGCCTATCAGTAGTTTTGGCTTTTCCAGCATTACGACGTTTTCATCTATTCACTTTACGTTCATCTTTCTACCCAGTCTAGCCCCTCATGGCATACTACTTGCCATTACTTAATGTTACCTCACGATAATCATTAACCTTGCTATTCCTCAAGGGGGTACATTGTCAGGAAGCTCCGCACCAGACCGTTGCCAGTCTCGCACTATCCCTAGACTACTGTTAGCCATATAACAGGTTGACTATTAATTATGCTCATTTCCTATAGTTATAATTAATTCAACAATGATAATAATAGCTTAAGCACTGCTTGTTTAACAACTCAAGTGAAATAGGTTTTTACACCTGATATCTTACTAATAATAGTTAATTCGACCTTTGTCTTTCAACTTCATCTACATTTCTGTCGATTCATCGAAATATTCTAGTCTTTGTTAATCACTAATTTAACGGTAAATCTTTTACCCATTAAGTAGTAAATTATTAGTTAATAAGAGACGTCGGCAATCGTATATAATTGCTCGCCTTGTAGTTGTATGTAGTTCAACTATGACTGGAGAGTGTAAACTCTCAAAGGGCTCCAGTTTTCTTCATGGCGAAGTTTTGATGTCAGCTATATCTTCGGCTCATCATGTAGTTGTATATAGTTCAACTCTGGACTGGTAAGGATTATCCTTACAAAAGGCTTACATGAATATGTCCCCTCTTGCACACGGGTCGAAAGGTTAACTATTTAACGCTTTCGGTATTTTCTCCCCTTCGGGAGTATGAGGCTCCCTCGAGGAGTTTACAAGCATGTAAATAAGGAAAGAGTATTTCATCTTCGCTCTTATCTACGAATGAAAGGGAAAAGTATTTCATTTTCGCCTTTCATTCACTTGATTTTTACGAAAAACTTCATAAAAATCAAGCGCTTAGTGCTGCTTGTCGCATCTAACGTTTGCTGAATTGAGGACGACGACGAGCTTTGCGTAGACCCACTTTTTTACGTTCAACTTGACGTGCATCACGAGTAACAAAACCTGCTTGACGTAACGCAGGACGTAAAGTTTCATCATATTCCATTAACGCACGAGTAATACCGTGACGAATCGCACCAGCCTGACCTGAAATACCACCACCTTTAACAGTGATATAAAGATCAAGTTTATCAGTCATTTCAACTAACTCCAACGGTTGCATAACAACCATACGAGCTGTATCACGACCAAAGTATTGCTCTAAAGAGCGCTTGTTAATAACGATGTTACCACTACCTGGTTTGATAAATACACGAGCAGCAGAACTTTTGCGGCGACCTGTACCGTAATATTGATTATCAGCCATCTTTTATCCCCTTAAATATCTAGTACTTGCGGTTGTTGTGCCGCATGATTGTGCTCACTACCAGCATAAACTTTTAGTTTACGGTACATTGCACGACCAAGAGGACCTTTCGGTAACATGCCTTTTACAGCAATTTCGATGACTTGTTCAGGATGACGTTCAATCATCTCTTTAAAAGTCGCTTCTTTAAGTCCACCGATGTAGCCAGTATGACGATAATAGATCTTATCAGTGCGTTTTTTGCCTGTTACAGCAACTTTTTCTGCATTGATAACGATAATATAATCACCTGTATCAACATGTGGTGTGTATTCTGCTTTGTGTTTACCACGCAAACGGCTTGCGATTTCAGTAGCTAAACGACCTAACGTTTTACCAGCTGCATCAACAACATACCAGTCGCGTTTAACTGTTTCTGGTTTAGCTGAAAAAGTACTCATTCGTAATTATCCAATTTTTAATTAATCTCACGTTAATAAATCATTTGATTTATTTACACTTTTTGATTGTTACCATTAATTAACTCACCCCTTCGAGCGGTTATACTAATATTGACAACCGAAAACAACGTTGGGAAGAACGTTGTCGTAACGTGGGTGGCAATATTATACAGAAATTTTATAAAAGCGCTAGAGTAAAAATAAAAAATCATAGCGAGAAGGAATGCTTACTGATAAACTAAAATCAACATTAAATAACAAAATATTTAAATAAATGAACAATACAATTCAACTTTCAATAGAAGATTATATTAGCAAAGGTTTGCACCGAAAATGTTATCGTCATCCAAATGATCCCAATAAGTGTATCAAAGTGAATTATAATGTTGGTGCTGAAGATGAGACTAATCGAGAAATTTCTTATTATAAACATCTAATTAGACGTAATGTTTCATTCGATGCAATAGCAAAATATTACGGTCCAGTTTCAACCAATTATGGCAAAGGCCATGTTTTCCAACTCATCCGAGATTATACCGGTGAAATAGCTATACCACTTGAAAAATACCTCGCTGATACAAAATTAACTAAGCAATATTACGATGATTTAGTTACTTCATTAAGAAATTTGAAATCAACCCTATTAAAAGATCGTATTATTACAATGACAATAAAAAGCAAAAATATTTTGTTTCAGCACTTAAGTGCAGATAACAGTCGCTTAATTATTATCGATAATATCGGTAATTCAACTCTTATTCCTATTGCCAATTACATTCCTTTTTTTGCTAAAGCCAAAATTGAACGAACTTGGCAACGTTTTTTAACATCCATTATTAAAGAAAATAGCAACAACAAATTAATCACTCGTTTAGTTGACGAAGTGAATCAGTAATCCTCAATTGTGCAATAGCACCTTTTACATTATTAGGTCTATTTTTTAAGGTAAATAGACCTTGATGTAATTTAGCAATACGGTTGACTATACTTAAACCAAGCCCAATACCATTATGCTTGCGATCCATACGAAAAAAGGCTTGAGTCAGTTTTTCGCTTTTAGACTCATCAATGCCATTACCTTCATCTTCTACAGTAATAATGATATCTTTTTTAATTTTGTAACAGCTTACCACAATTTTAGTGTTCTCAGGACTGTAGCGATAACTATTTTCAACTAAATTACGTACTAATAGTCTTATTAAGGTTGCATCACCATTAAAAATAAGATCTTTATCAGTCAAATACCATTCGAGCTGTTGCTGTTTTTGTGAAGTCAATTCTGTTAGTTCATCAGACAGCGGAATCATAATATCATTATAAAAATTAATATGTTGATACTGTCCTACAGTAAACTTTTGACTAGCTCGAGCAAGCATTAATAGCTGTTCTACAGTACTGACTAATCGATCTATACGATCAATTAACTCTGTGCAATCAATGTTATTGTTATTTTCTAACAATTCTAGATGTAAACGAATGCCTGCTAAAGGTGTCCTCATTTCATGCGCTACGTCGGAGGTAAAAAGACGTTCTTGAGATAATGTTGTACTCAGCCTAATAAAAAGATTATTCAATACAGATGTAATCGATTTAATTTCACGCATATTGCTAATTGGCGCAATGGGTTTTAGATTCTCTTCAGTACGTTGATTAAGATCTTTCTCTAAAATTTCCAACGGTTTTGTGATCCACCTGATCGCTTTATACGCTAAAAATAGTGTTACTGCCATCATAGAAAAGGCTGAACAAAACAAAACAAAAATCGCTTCTAATTCTTCTTCTTCAACAACCTCATCAATTTTATTTTGACTTAGAGTCAAATTAACCAATACATCTATTTGTTCTTTACTTTCATGCCATAACCAAAGGACAGTAATAATCTGACAAACCAACATGATAGAACCCAAAGTAAAAAATAGGTTCCAACGAATACTGTGGCGTATATTACTAAGTGATTCTGAAATCATAATTTAATTATCTAATTTAAATTAATCGAGTTATCAACATCCATCATTAAGTTGATAACCATAACCTCGTACTGTACGAATAAAATTTTTACCCAATTTATTACGTAATCCGTGAATATACACTTCCAAAACATTTGAGCTAGGGTCACTCTGCCAATCATAAAGATCATTTTGCAATAAATCACGGTGGACCTTTTCGCCAGCTTTTAGCATTAATCGAGATAATACAATAAACTCTTTTGGTGTTAACACTACTTCTTGGTTATTAACAGTCACTTTTTGTTGTTTTATATCAATATTAATAGGACCATAACTGATAAAATTATCTGCGGTACCTTGATCTCGACGAATTAACGCTCTTACTCTAGCTAATAATTCAGTTAAAGCAAAAGGTTTAATCAAATAATCATCGGCACCATTATCTAAACCATCGACTCTATCTTCTATGGTATCGCGTGCAGTTAAAATCAAAACTGGCGTTGAAATATGATTTTTTCGCCAGCGAATCAGTAAGTCAAGTCCATCACAATCAGGTAATCCTAAATCGAGTATAATTAAACTAAACTGCCCAAATTGAATATAATCTTCAGCTTGTTTACCATTTGTAGCAACTTCACAAACATAACCATTTGACGTTATACCATCGTATAAACCTTTCTGTAGCAAGCTATCATCTTCAACAATTAATATTTTCATTGATGATTTACCTTAATATAAATGTTGGAATCACTAAGAATTCTCAATCGTATAATTATCAGTAATTATATACTTCACGTTACATATCTAAAGCTATTAATTGCGCTCAATAAGAACATACTTATTAAGAAACTTGTTAATACTTATCCAATTTTTATTAATTAAATACGCCGATAATATACTTAAAATAAATCCGACAATAATATCTAATGGCCAATGAATCCCTAGATATATACGACTCCAACATACAAGTACAGCAATTAAAGCCAATAAATATAGATCTGTTCTAAAGCGATATGCATTATCAAAAAAACAGCAAAAAACATCGTCCACACAAATACCGCATGTTGGCTCGGTAAAGAACTTGTTTTGTCATGAAAAAGATAATTAGTACCAACTTCAACCACAAAAGGGCGTGGAGAATAAAAACAATAACGAATAACAAAAGTAACTAATAATGCTAACCCTAAACTAAATACTATTTTTAAAATTAATTGCCTATAAATAGGCCGAATACACCAACCGATTACCATAATAATAACAGGTAGGTAAACCAAATAGTTAGCACAAAAATAGCAAAAAAGACAAATGATTTAGATGCATGATCTGAAGCGTTTATTAATAAAAAAATTTGCGTATTAAAATCATGCCACATAAGCTATCTCTCTAGATTCACCCAAATTATTAATAATTTAACGTATAAACCTTAAGAGAACCTTAATATAAACTTATTCAGTAATCAGATAAATGTAAAATTTGATGTACTTTTAGATTTAAATTCGTCATTTAAATAAAGTGTAGGAAAACGCAGAGTTTTTTACACTTCATGGTTAAAATAATCCTCTAAAAACTCATAAGGCGTTTTCCCTGAAATCGCTTTATGTGGTTTAACG
>NZ_JBIDFE010000009.1:0-94471 GCF_046635605.1 Gilliamella sp. BG3 | reverse complement strand
AACAATATGAACAACAATATTACCAAAACGAAAAAATGATAGAGGTGGGCACTGTCTAATATTTTGGCGAGGATCAACGGTTGAAGGATTTATTGGAGGAACCTTATCAGCAAGTTTAATTGGTGCGTGCCTATTTTGGATCACACCTTTTAGTTTTATCCAAGCAGGTTTTATTTCACTCATGCTTACATTATTGGTTTTTTTGGGTGGTTTGGTTATGTCTGCCATCAAACGAGATAGAGGTATAAAAGATTGGGGAAATTTAATTAGCGGTCATGGTGGTGTGCTCGATCGTTTAGATTCTGTTTGTTTTGCCGCACCGATCTTTTTTCATCTTGTACGTTATTTTTGGGTCTAACTTTAATATTAACTTTAGATAAGCAAACTAGTTTATCTAAATTATACAAATTCACATGCAAAAAAAGAGCAAAATCGTTTAATTTATGATATAAATACAGTTATAGTTTTAACTTTAAAATATAAATAAGGACTTTATTATGTTAAAAGAGCAAATGGTAGTAAAAAATTCAACGGGCTTGCATGCTCGCCCTGTAACAACACTAGTTAAATTAGCTGGTCGTTATAAATCATCAATTGAGCTTGTTTATAATGATAAAGCAATTAAATTAAAAAGTATGATGGGTTTACTTGGTGCTGGGGTTAAAGGTGGTTCAACTGTAGAAATCATCTGTGATGGTGAAGATGAACAAGCAGCAATGGACGAAATCCGTGAACTATTTGCTACAGGTTTTGGTGAATAATTACAACATTAGCTAGCTAATAATTATTTTTTTATTTGATTCCGTCGACTTAGGTCGACGGAGTTGTTTTTTGAAAGGCGTAACTAGATACTTTTAAGTAGACCTAATTTAAAAAGATTAAGTTAATCTTTAATTATTGAATTCAATTCGCTATGATCAATTGATGGCAACGTTTTGGTAAAACCTTTAGTTAGATAAATTAAATAAATAACTCCAATTGCTAACCAAACTAAACCAACAATCATCGCTGTTGCATCAAGACTTGTCCACAACCACAATGAAAGCAAAACGCCAATTGCAGGTAATAGTCCATACTTAAATAGCATTGATGCTGTTTTTGTATTACCACTAAGGTAGCTTTTGATCACACATAGATTGACAAAAGTAAACGCCACTAATGCACCAAAGCTTATCATTGAGAAAACCAAACTAAGATCTAATACTAATGATAGTAATGAAAAACAAGCGACAAAGATAATCGATAAATAAGGCGTTCTAAAGCGTGGGTGAATTTTATAAAAGATCTGTTTAGGTAGCACGCCTTCACGTCCCATTGCATAAAAAATCCGTGATACGCTAGTCTGTGCAGTCATTGCCGATGCAAAGACGCCAGTTAGATATGCCGCTTGGAAGAAATTGTACATAAAATTGTTACTAATTTGTCTAATAAATTCTATACGATTGATTTTATCAAGGTGGTGCATCACATCAAGGCTTGCCGTATCTTGGTTATCAACAAAACTACTCCACATAGGAAAAATCAGATGACCACAATAAGAGACAACCAAAAAGATACAGCCAGCAATAAGAACTGTCCAAATAATGGCTTTAGGCAGAGATCTTTTTGCATCATTGGATTCTTCTGCCAACGTTGCTATCGCGTCAAAGCCTAAAAAAGCAAGGCAAAGTACTGCGGCTCCTGACATTAATCCGCTAAAATCATCAGCATTGATCTTAAGTGGTTTTATTATCACTTCTGGGGTTAAATGGGTATTAGCAAAAGTGAAAAATATAAATAATCCAATAAAAATCATCTGAACAATAATTAAGGTGAAATTTACCGAATTAATCAACTTAATACCCAGATAATTTAAGAGACTAACCCCAATCAATGATCCAAGTACAAATACATAAGCAGGAACGCTAGGAAATGCTTCGTTAAGATAAATACCTAAAACCAAATAATTTAATATTGGTAAAAATAGGTAATCAAGGATTTGTGCCCAACCCACCAAAAATCCAGCTTTTCCACCAAAAGTACGTTGTACATAAGAATAAGCAGAACCAGCAATAGGTAGTTTATTTGCCATACGACAATAGCTTAATGCAGTGAAAAAAATCATGGCAAGGGTGATGATATAGGCTATAGGTAAGTGTCCATTACTTTTAACTGTTACTTCCCCATAAGTGGTAAAGATCCCTAAAGGAACCATATAAGCTAAACCAAATGCAATTAATGCAGGTGTGGTTAAAACTCGTTTCATTTTTATTGCGGACATGACTTACTTTGCTCCTCTGTCCCAAAAAACAATAAAAAACTACTAAGTATAGTTTTGCCTTTTTACCCGCTTAAAGCGGCAGGGAATTCTGCCATATTATAATAATTATGCAAGCTAATTTTTTGTAAAAAATATTAAAGCGGGCAAATTATAAACTTTAAAGTATATTAGCTGTTAATTAAGACCTATTTAATTTAAACTGGTTAGTTAAAACTTTGAATTTCTATTTTTACATTTGAGTAGCAACAGAAATACTAATTTAACAAATCAGTTTATAAAATAAGTATAGATTATTGTATTGATCTTTAGTGGAATTATGAGGTATGGTCAGGAGCTATATGGTATGTGATTGATATGTTTATCGGAGTATTGATTATTGCTGCTATCTTACATTTCACAAAAACGACAGCGGGGAAACAGCAAAAGCAAAAGCAAAAGCAAAAGCAATTGGAGTTGATTAAAGCTTGGATAATTATTTATGCTACACCACTAATAATTGTGGTGTAGTAATTTGACATAAAAAAGTTAAATTTTAAATTACATCATTTTGATAAACCGTTTTACCGCCAACAATAGTTGTTAACACGTTAACGTTTTGGATATCATTAGTTGGTATGGTAAATGGGTTGCGATCTAAAATAATTAAATCAGCAAATTTACCTTTTTCAATTGAACCAATATATTCATCTTGATTTAATACATATGCAGCATTGATAGTAGCACTACGCAATACTTCAGTAATAGTTAAATTACGATCGCTGTCTAATCGTGGATGATCAGCATCAATTTGTCGAGTCATAGCAATTTGGAAATCATACCATTCGTTTAAAGGATCAATTGGCCAATCGCTACCAAATGCACAGTTTACACCAGCATCAATGTATTGCCCGTGCGCTTCTAATCCATTATAACGTTCTGGACCAAATAGAGTTTGATACTGCTCAACCATTGCTGAACTACAACCAGCCCACTGAAAAGAAAATACTACGCAAGCATTTAATTGTTTATATCTGGCAAACTGGTGTGTTGCGCTTAGTTCGTTATGTGCAGTGCTTGGACGGATATCTGCATCAGGTAAGGTTTTTCGCATTTTTTCAATAGCGTCAAGTACTACTTCAATTGCCCCTTCACCAACAGTATGCATATGTGGATGAAAACCTGCTTTTGCGGATTCAAGTATTAATGCATCTAACATTTCAGTGGAATAATAAAGATCACCGTAACGATCTTTTTCGTTTTCTAACTGATATGGTTTAAGTAATCGTGCCGTCATCAAAGGTGCTTGCATTACGCCATCTACAAATAACTTAGTATGTGATATTTTAATGCCTGGTTTAGGTTGCCAGTTTTTATCATCATAACGAGTGGCAAACTGTTTTACTTTCTCAATGACATTTGGAATATCGGCAATTGATGACACATCATCAGGTGGCAATTCCCGAGCGCCGAACAGGCGGATAGAAAGCCCATCTTGTTGCTGTAGTCTTAAAAAGGCATCGGCTTGAGTTTCAGTAATTCGAGCATCCATAACAGCAGTAACGCCTTGTTTATTTAATTCTGCTTGCGATAATTTAGCAATATTAAGTGCTTGTTCATCAGTTAATTTAGAAATACTATCAAAAGCACGCATGGCTGGGGCATCTTCTAATATACCATTTAATTCGCCGTCATCAGTACGACCAATTTTACCATCCGATGGTTCTGGAGTGTTTCTATCTAAACCAAATTTCTCTAATGCTATACTGTTAGCAACCAAAGTATGGCAATCATTTGAAAACAAAATAACAGGGCGTTTTGTATTGAGTTTATCAAGATCAAAACGAGTAATATCTGTACCAATTGGCAACACTTCTTGGCGTAACCAACCACGGACTTGCAACCAATTAGCGTTATGATTGGGATTATCTTTATCTAAATAGTCTTGGATAATAGCTAAAGTCTCATCAATAGTTAAACTTTGGTAATTTAAATTACATGATGATAATTGCATGCCACCCCAAAAGGTGTGTAAATGTGAGTCAATAATGCCAGGCATCATTGTTTTACCTTGCAAATCATAAATTATTGTATGATTATCAACATAGTGACTGTTATTTATTTCTTGCGTGGAGCCTGTTGCAATAATATAGCCATTTTCAATTGCGATAGCTTCACACACGCTGTCTTGCTTATCTGCGGTGTAAATATAGCCATTAATATAAATAACATCAGCTTTAACCATTATGAAGGATTCCTTAAATAAAGATAGAAATGAAAGGCTCACGATAACAGATTTATAAAAAATTTGTCAAACGCAATAATTTTCTTTATTGTGTGAGCAGATTATGCTACAAATAGCTATTTAGTTACAGCGTCACAAGGTGAACGGATGAAATATCAACAGCTAGAAAACCTTGAATGCGGTTGGAAATGGAACTATCTAGTTAAGAGACACTTAGAAGGTGAGTTAATTACACGCTATATTGAAAAAAGTGCTGCGCAACATGCGGTCAATGAGTTATTGTTGTTAGAACATAACCCAACTGGTGTTGTTGATTGGATAAAAAAGCATTTAAACCCTGACTTAGATAATCGCTTGAAGCAAACTATTCGGGCAAGGCGAAAGCGCCATTTTAATGCAGAACAACAATATACTCGGAAAAAATCCATTGATTTGGAATTTTTAGTCTGGCAACGATTGGCTAATTTAGCTAAACGCCGTGGATGCACGTTGTCACAAACCATTACTCAATTAATTGAAGATGCAGAGCAGAAAGAACAATATGCAACAAAAGTATCAACAATTAAAGATGATTTACTATCACTCTTAGATGTAAATATTGATAGTAAATAATACAAACAACAGAATAGAAAGGTTTAATTATGGGAAAATCCCTTGTTATTGTCGAATCACCAGCTAAAGCAAAAACGATCAATAAATATCTTGGTAAAGATTTCGTGGTTAAATCAAGTGTAGGTCATATTCGCGATCTACCTGTGAGTGGTAGTAGCCAACGAGCTGAAAAATCAACAAAAGACAAAAAAGATAAAGCAGATAAAAAAGTTAAACGTTCAGAAAGACAGGTCTTGGTTGATCGCATGAGCGTCGATCCATATAACGGTTGGAAAGCGCATTACGAAATTCTACCAGGTAAAGAAAGGGTAGTATCTGAACTGAAAAAACTGGCTAAAGATGCTGACATGATCTATCTCGCAACCGATTTAGATAGAGAAGGGGAAGCCATTGCATGGCATCTTAAAGACGTGATAGGTGGTGAAGATAGCAAATATCGTCGTGTTGTTTTTAACGAAATTACCAAAACGGCGATCAAAAATGCTTTTAATGAACCATCGATGCTTGATATGGATCGTGTTAACGCCCAGCAAGCACGTCGATTTATGGATCGGGTAGTTGGCTTTATGCTATCGCCATTACTTTGGAAAAAGGTTGCTAGGGGGTTATCAGCTGGTCGTGTACAATCTGTTGCTGTACGCCTTGTTGTTGAGCGTGAACGCGAAATTCATGCTTTCATTCCTGAAGAATACTGGGATCTGTTTGCTGATTTGAGCACGGCTAAAAATGAGCCATTAAGTTTACAAGTTACTCATTATAAAAACGATGCATTCGAACCTAAAGATAAAGTTGCCATTGATATTGCGCTAGCTGAACTTAGTAAAAACCAATATCAAGTAACTAATATTGAACAAAAGCCAACTAAAAGTAATCCAACAGCACCTTTTATTACCTCAACTTTACAGCAAGCAGCAAGTACTCGTCTTGGTTTTGGTGTTAAAAAAACCATGATGTTGGCTCAAAGATTATATGAAGCAGGTTACATTACCTATATGCGTACTGACTCGACCAATTTAAGTCAGGATGCGCTAGCGATGGTACGTGATTATATTGGTAAAAATTTTGGCGATAAATATCTACCAAAATCGGCTAATGTATACAGTAGTAAAAAGAACTCGCAAGAAGCGCATGAAGCGATTCGCCCATCAGATGTTACTATCTTAGCTGATAATCTTAGTGATGTTGAAGCTGATGCCGCTAAATTATACCAACTAATTTGGCGCCAATTTGTAGCTTGCCAAATGACATCGGCTGAATATAACTCAACAACAATTTCGGTTAATTCAGGTGATTTTACTTTAAAAGCCAAAGGTCGGACATTGCGTTTTGATGGTTGGACTAAAGTGCAGCCACAGCTAGCCAAAAATAATGAAGATAAAATATTACCATCACTATCGATAAACGATAAGCTTGATTTAATTAACTTAAATCCAAATCAACATTTTACCAAACCACCAGCAAGATATAACGAAGCATCTCTTGTTAAAGAGCTTGAAAAGCGAGAAATTGGGCGACCATCGACTTATGCAACCATTATTTCGACAATTCAAGATCGTGGTTATGTGCGTTTAGATAATCGTCGGTTTTATGCTGAAAAAATTGGTGAAATTGTTACCGATAGACTTAGTGAAAACTTTAATGATCTAATGAGTTATGATTTTACAGCACGTATGGAACATGCTCTGGATGAGATTGCTCATAAAAAACAAGAATGGCGTGAAGTGCTTGATCAGTTTTTTAGTGACTTTAGTCAGCATCTTGAGGTTGCTGAACAAGCACCAGATAAAGGTGGAATGCAGCTTAATCCATTGGTGCTAACACCTGAAATTAAATGTCCAAATTGTGGGCGTGAAATGGGTATTAAAACTGCCGGTACCGGTGTATTTTTAGCTTGTTCAGGCTATGCGTTGCCACCTAAGGAGCGTTGTAAACAGACCATTAACTTAATTCCTGAGCACGAAACATTAAATATTCTAGAAGAAGCTGAAACAGCAGAAACTGATGCTTTAAGAGCCCGTAAACGCTGTCCAAAATGCCACACGGCTATGGATAGTTATCTACTTGATAATGAACGAAAACTGCATATCTGTGGCAATAACCCGATTTGTGATGGTTTTATTGTCGAAAAAGGTAACTTTAAGGTTAAAAGTTATGAAGGGCCAATTATTGAATGCGAAAAATGTGGTTCAGAAATGCATTTAAAATCAGGGCGATTTGGCCTATATATGGGCTGTACTAATCCTGATTGTAAAAATACGCGTAAGATCTTAAAAAATGGTGATGTTGCACCACCAAAAGAAGACCCAGTTGATCTACCAGAACTAAAATGCACCAAGTCAGATGCACATTTTGTATTACGTGACGGTGCTGCGGGTATCTTTTTGGCGGCGCATAATTTTCCAAAATCAAGAGAAACACGCGCACCTTTGATAGAAGAGTTACAACGTTTTAAAGAGCGCTTACCCGAAAAATTCATTTATTTGACCGAAGCACCAAATAAAGATCCTAATGGTAATCCATCAATTGTTCGTTTTAGCCGTAAAAATAAACAACAATATGTTACTTCTGAAGTTAATGGAAAATCGACAGGTTGGGTGATGCAATATGTAGATGGCAAATGGATCAATAGCAAAAAGTAGGTAGGCACGTCTGAATTTTGTTAAAAACTTTCAGGAAAGTATGCGTTTTAGTATAAAATAATTATTCTTTTGCGCTAAGCTGTGAAATGACTTACCTTAGCAATTCTTCCTTTTGTAATGTTATTAAAAAGGAAGAAAGGCATACAGTTAAAGGAGCGTTTGAGTGTTATGAAATTGCAACAATTACGCTATATTGTTGAGGTCGCAAATAACGACCTCAATGTATCGCTAACATCCGAAAAACTGTATACCTCTCAACCCGGTATAAGCAAACAAATAAAATTATTAGAAGACGAGCTCGGCGTTCAGATATTTACTCGAGTGGGTAAACACCTTTCTCAAATCACACCGGTTGGTGAAAAAATCATTGCTCTTGCCCGAGAGATCCTCAATAAGTCCAATGATATTAAGATTATCGCCAAAGAGTTTAGTCAACCAAATCAAGGCTCATTAACAATTACCACTACCTATACTCAAGCTCGTTATACATTGCCAGTTGTGATTCAACAGTTTATGCAGCAATATCCAAGTATTACATTGCATATGGAGCAAGGATCTTCTCCTCAATGTATTTTACAAACTCAAGAAGGTCTGGCTGAATTTGCGATTGTGACCGATATCTCACAGCTTAGCGATGATATGATAGCCTTACCTTGTTATCACTGGAACCAGGCTGTGATTGTGATGAAAGATCATCCGCTTGCCAAAAGTAAATTAATTTCGATTGAAGAGCTTTCAAAATATCCGTTAGTTAGCTATGATTTTTCTAATGATGGTTCAGATTTAAATCAAGCTTTCTTGCGTGCTAACCAATCACCTAATATTGTTTTTAGCACAACGGATGCCGAATTAATTAAAACTTATGTTAAATTAGGTGTCGGCGTTGGTATTGTAGCAAAAATGGCGGTGATCAATACATCAGATGACGATTTAGTTGTACTTAATGCTGGACATATTTTTCCTTACAGCACGACCTATATTGTTTTTCCTCGCTCATTATATTTACGCAGTTATATGTATGATTTTATCAGTCAGTTTTCACCTCATTTGAATCGACAAGCTGTAGACAAACTTATGTTATGTGAAAACAATTCCGAAGTATTAACGATGTTTAACGGGGTAAAATTACCCGTTTACTAATTTATTCTATCTTTTTTTATGAGAATAAAAAATTGAAACAAAGTGCGACATAACTCGCACTTTGGATGGGTTATAACTATTTATGTCTTGCTTTTAAAATACCAATGACATCTTGTAAAGACAGATTCTGGTCTTGGAGTAAAACTAATAAATGATAAATTAAATCGGCAGATTCATTTTTTAGTTCCTCGCTGTCATGAACTGTTGCTGCAAGGGCTGTTTCAACGCCTTCTTCTCCCACTTTTTGAGCTATGCGTTTAGTGCCGTCATGATACAGTTTTGCGGTATATGATGATTTAGGATCGGCATTTTTACGCCCTGCAATTATCTGTTCTAATTCAAATAAAAATCCCCATTGAGTTTTAGTCGAAGCAAAACAACTTGTTGAGCCGGTATGGCAAGTTGGGCCAACTGGATCAACTAAAATCAATAACGTATCATTATCACAATCCGTTGAAATACTCACAACATTAAGAAAATTGCCAGAAGTTTCACCCTTTGTCCAAAGGCGCTGTTTGGTTCGTGAATAAAAAGTGACTTTGCCGCTATTTTGTGTTTGTGCTAACGCTTCTTGATTCATATAGCCAAGCATTAACACATCGCCCGAAACATAATGCTGAATAATGACCGGCATTAAATTATCCACTTTTTGCCAATCCAGTTGTTGTAAATCTAATTGGGTATTGCAATTTTGCGTTAACATAATCGAATATTTACTCCATGCTGTGCCAAATATTGTTTAAGTTCACCAATATTAATAATTTGTTTATGAAAAACTGAGGCAGCTAATGCTCCATCAACTTGTGCTTCATTAAATGCCTGTAAAAAATGCTCAATAGTACCAGCACCGCCTGAAGCAATTAGTGGCACGTTGCATACTTCTCGAACGGCGTTTAGTTGAATAATATCATATCCATTACGAACACCGTCTTGGTTCATCATATTAAGAACAATTTCACCTGCACCACGTTTTTGTACCTCCTGTACCCAGTCGAGAGTGTTCCATTTTGTGGCAACGGTACGTTTTTCGTCACCAGTAAATTGATAAACATGATAATTGTTTGACTGTTTGTCATACCAGCTATCAATGCCAACTACAATGCACTGTACTCCGTAACGATCTGCAAGCCGTGTAATTAAACTAGGATCAGCAAGGGCAGGGGAATTAATCGAAATTTTATCAGCTCCAAAGGTTAATATTTGACCTGCATCTTCAACCGTTTTAATACCACCAGCAACACAAAAAGGGATATCAATCACTTCGGCAACTTTTGCGATCCAACTTTTATCGACAACACGGCCATCTGACGAAGCGGTGATATCATAAAAAACGAGCTCATCTGCGCCTTCTTCTGCATATCTTTTTGCTAAGGGGACTATGTCTCCAATAATTTCATGATTACGAAATTGTACACCTTTAACCACTTGTCCATCGCGAACATCTAAACAGGGAATTATTCTTTTGGCCAACATGAAATTGCCTCCTGAACTGTAAATTTTTCTTCAAGTAAAGCACGGCCAACAATGACACCTTTAACACCACTGTCTTTCAGTGCTTTGACATCACTCAATTGACCAATTCCGCCAGACGCTTGAAAAGCAATCTGTGGGTATTTACGACTAATTTCCTGATACAACTTAACGTTTGAGCCACTGAGTGTGCCATCTTTGGAAATATCTGTACACAATACATGCCTTAAGCCATAAGGAAGGTAATCATCAATCACTTGTTCTAGTGTCTGACAGGAATCTTCTTGCCATCCATGAATAGCGACATATTTATTTCCTTGGTTGTCAATGCGGACATCAAGAGCCAATACTAGCCTTTCTGCACCATATTTTGAAAACCACTGTTTGACCAATTCGGGTTGCTTAATAGCTGTCGAACCAATTACTATGCGAGCAGCGCCGGCAGATAGCAATGATTGTATATCTTTTTCAGTACGAATTCCTCCACCAACTTGAACTGGTATTTGCACACCATTAATCAGATTTTGTATTAGTAAAATTTGGCGTTTTTGGGGATCTTTCGCACCTGTTAAATCAACAAGATGTAACAGTTTAGCACCTTGTTTTTCATAATCCTGTAAGCGTAAAAGAGGATCGTTACCATAATCACGTTTTTGTCCATAATCACCTTGATGTAATCGCACCACATTGCCATCAATTAAATCAAGAGCAGGAATGATGGTTGGAAAAGTTGTCATAGCTACATCTCCAAAAAGTTTTTTAGCAATTTTGCACCGGCCAAGCCAGAACGCTCGGGATGAAATTGCACGCCGTAAAAGTTGTCTTTTTGCACGGCTGCGGTAAAGCTTTCGCCGTAATTGGTTTCTGCTATTGTTGCTGAGCATAATGGCATCGCGTATCCATGTACAAAGTAAAAATAAGCATCATCAGGAATATCTCGAAATAGATGATGACCGGCTTTAGGTGAAACCTGATTCCACCCCATATGTGGTAAAGGTAAACCACAATCAGGAATTTCTCTAACTTTTTCGTGAATAATTCCCAATGTGTTAACATGTCCTTCGGTACTATAATCGGCTAGAAGTTGCATACCAAGGCAGATCCCTAATACAGGTTGAGTACAGACTTTGATAAGTTCAATTAAATGACGCTCTTTTAATTTTTCCATTGCTGAACTTGCGGATCCTACTCCAGGTAAAAACAACTTATCTGAGCTGAGCACGATATCAGGGTCAAGGCTAATTATTGGATCATAACCTAATCGTTGCACGGCATATTTGACCGAAGATAGATTAGCACAGCCAGTATCGAGGATGACAATCTTCATTTATAGCACTCCTTTTGAGCTTGGTAATCGGTCACTTTCAATTTTGATGGCTTGTTTTAATGTTCTAGCAAAAGATTTAAATAAACTTTCTACTTTATGATGATCATTATCGCCTTCTGTTTCAATATGCAATGTAATAGCCATAGCATAACTTATTGAGTAAAAGAAATGTTCTACCATTTGCGTGCTCATATCGCCAACTTTAGGGTGAGTAAACTCTGCTTTAAATTTTAGATAAGGGCGTCCTGAAATATCTATTGCACATCTGGCCAAACACTCGTCCATAGGGATAACAGAGGCATAACGGGTAATACCACGTTTATCACCGAGTGCTATTTTTAGTGCCTCTCCTAAAGCTAGTCCAGTATCTTCTATGGTATGATGATCATCAATATGTAAATCACCATCAACTTGGATATTGAGTTTAATTCCACCATGAGTCGCAATTTGATCGAGCATATGATCAAAAAAACCAATTCCAGTATTAATTTGACTGCCACCTTGGCGATCAAGCCACACTTCAACAAGTATTTTAGTTTCTTTGGTATTGCGTACAACTTTTGCATAACGATCTTTAGTGGTTAATCGTTGGGCGATTTCGTCCCAATTTAAATTTTCAGGATGATATCGTAATCCTTGGATTTGCATGTTTTCAGCCAATTGAATATCTGTGACCCTGTCACCAATAACATAACTGTTTTGTTTATCTAATTTACCACTAGTAAGATATGGCAAAACTAATTGGATTTTCGGCTTACGACACTCACAATTATCTTCTGGAAAGTGTGGGCAAATTAAGACATCCTTAAAATTAACACCTTGCGATTTAAAAATCTGCATCATCAAATTGTGTGGACCATCAAAATCAGCCTGTGGATAGCTACTAGTCCCGAGCCCATCTTGATTGGTGACCATCACTAAATGGTATCCCGCAGTTTGTAGCTTGAGTAGGGCTGGGATCACATTAGGTTCAAAAGCCAATTTTTCAAACTGATCAACCTGAAAATCAACTGGAGGTTCAGTAATTAGTGTGCCATCTCGATCAATAAATAAGTACTTTTGTAACATTTTTGCTCCTATTTAATTGTTTTGAGCGCAGAAATGACTGCTTCGCACTCGGCTTGGGTTCCAATGGTAATACGAATAATATTTTGTTGCCCAATAGATCTACTTTGATCTCGTAAAATAATACCTTGGCGCCATAAAATATTAAATACATCTTTATCATGTTGAAATTTAACACACAAATAGTTGGAATAACTTGGATAAACTTTTTCGACAATTGGCAATTGTCGAAGTAAATTGGCAAATTTTTCCTTTTGATTATTTAAATTTACCACATGTAGCTTCATGGTATTCACACCATCTTTACTCAATGCTTGAGCTGCAATATCAGCAACAGGGGTTGCTAGAGGGTATGGTGCAATAACCTTCTGTAAGGCTTCGATCACAGGTTTATTAGCAATGGTGAAACCGCAACGTAATCCAGCCAAAGCAAAGGCTTTGGATAATGTTCGTAAAATCACCAAGTGAGGATAGTCATTAAGCCAACTAACGACACTAGATTCAGGCGAAAACTCAATATAAGCCTCGTCAATAATGACCAAAGCACGATCTTTGGCAATATTAAGTAAAGCTTTGATATCATCAGAATCGATTAAATTACCGGTCGGATTATTTGGTGAACAGACATAAATTAGTTTTACAGTATCAATATTTTGTTTTATACCCCCAAGATCAAGCTGCCAATCAGAAGTGGTTGGCACAGTTTTGGTTTTAATACCTAATGTCTCAGCACTTACTTGGTACATACCATAAGTTGGTGGACAGTACAAAATGCTGTCTTTTTCAGGCTCACAAAATGCACGCATTAATAGCTCAATACCCTCATCCGCTCCACGGCTAACAATTAACTGATCGGCTTGCACGCTTGCATATTGAGCATAACGCTGAATTACTTTTTCAGGCTGTGGTTCTGGATAACGGTTTAAAGTTTGCTCGGACAACTCAAAATGCGGAGCAACGGGATACTCGTTAGCATTCAGCCACACATCGCCTTGACCACCAATACGGCGAGCAGATTGATAAGGCGTTAATTGCTGAACATTTTTTCGAACTAATTGATTGATATCCATTTAAGCCACCTATTTTTGATTTATTGAATTTAATACCGCAAGCCTAAGGCTAACCGCCTGTTTGTGGGCAGTGAGTTGTTCTGCTTCTGCCATCAACTCAACCGCATGACCAATGGCTTTTAAACCTTCTGGTGATAATTTTTGCACCGTCATACGTTTTTGAAAATCTGCCAAACCAAGGCTAGAGCAGGTTGCGGTATAGCCATAAGTTGGCAAAACATGATTCGTTCCTGATGCATAATCACCTGCTGACTCCGGTGACCAATCACCCAAGAAGATCGAGCCAGCACTAGTAATTTGCTCAACTAATTCATCCGCATTCGCAGTTTGAATAATTAAGTGTTCTGGACCATAGCGATTGCTAATAGCAACACATTCATCCAAATCTTTAGTTACAATAAGGCGACTTTCTTGTAATGCTTTTTTAGCGATATTTTGGCGCGATAGTTGCGTAAGTTGCTTATCGACTTCAATCGATACTGCTTGTGCTATTTTTTCATCAGGTGTTAACAAAATAACTTGTGAATCAGGACCATGTTCAGCTTGCGACAAAAGATCAGCAGCAATAAAAGCAGGATTTGCTGAACTATCTGCAATCACTAACACTTCAGACGGACCAGCTGGCATATCAATGGCTGCGCCATCAAGTCGCTGACTGACTTGTCGTTTGGCTTCGGTAACGTAGGCATTTCCAGGACCAAAAATCTTATCGACTTTAGGAACCGACTTGGTGCCAAGCGCCATTGCGCCAATGGCTTGTGCACCGCCTAATTGATAAACCTCGCTAACATCACATAATTGTGCCGCAAATAAAATTTCGTCAGCAATGGGCGGTGGTGAACATAAAATAACTTGACGACAACCGGCAATTTTAGCAGGTGTTGCAAGCATTAACACAGTAGATAATAAAGGGGCAGAACCACCCGGAATATAAAGCCCAACTGAATCAATAGGGCGCGTTACTAACTGACATTTTACGCCCGGCATTGTTTCGACCATAATGGATTGATAGGCTTGTGCTTGGTGGAATTTTTCAATGTTGGTAACCGCTAATTGCATGGCTTGTTTTAATTCAGGATTAACACGATTTGCGGCGGTTTTTATTTCTTCTTGTGTAAGCTTTATTTGCTCAATTTGAATTTTATCAAATTTGCTACTTAGTGCTTTTAATGCCTTATCACCATCTTGTTTAACTTGTGCCAAAATATCTGCAACAGCTTGGCTAATCGAATCAGAGGCTGTAATTGCTGGACGCATTAATAATGCTGTTTGTTGTTCATTTGTACATTGTTGCCAATAAGAGAGTTTCATATTATTACTCCATCATTTTTTCAATTGGTAATACAAGAATTGAGCTTGCACCTAACGCTTTTAGTTTTTCCATCGTTTCCCAAAAAAGCGATTCACTGCTCACCATATGTAGTGCAACCCGATTTTGCTCGCCAGTTAAAGGCAAAATGGTAGGATTTTCAGCGCCGGGTAATAGTGCAACAATATCATCTAACACCTCGGTAGGGGCGTGGAGCATAATATATTTGGATTCACGAGCTTGAATAACGCCTTGAATGCGTGTCATGATTTTATCGATTAACGCCTGTTTTATTGGCGACATTTCACCTTGACGTTGAATTAAGCAGGCTTTTGATTTATAGATAACTTCGATCTCTTTTAGTCCATTGGCCTCAAGCGTTGCACCACTCGAAACCAAATCACAAATTACATCGGCAAGCCCAGCCCGAGGGGCAACTTCGACCGAACCATTAAGCAAACATGTTTTAAAGTTAACATTATATTGAGCAAGATAACGGCGGAGCAGGTGAGGGTAAGTGGTGGCAATACGCAAATCATTTAAACATTCTGGTCCTGTATACTCAAAATCACGAGGTGCTGCGATCGACAACCGACAGCCACCAAAATCTAAACTGCGCAATTTTTTAAATTGTGGATCTTCGCCTTCGGCCTGCCTATCTAATACTTCCTCTTCTAAAACATTTTCGCCGACAATCCCAATATCGACAACGCCATCAATAACCAGTCCGGGGATATCGTCGTCACGAACACGCAAGATATCAATGGGCATATTTTCAGCAAAAGCGATCAAACGCTGTTCTTGAAGATTAATTTTAATACCACATTGGGCAAGTAACTTTTTTGATTCGTCACTTAATCGACCTGACTTTTGCATAGCAATGCGTAAACGCGAATTATCCAACATATCTTTCTCCAAAGTTATCTAAAAATTTATAAACTACAAACAAAAAACCCTCGGAAGTTTGATCTTCCGAGGGTTTCTGTTTGCTTTTGCGACATCACCGGAAGACCAAAGTCTTCCAGCACCAATTGCCCGAAGACTATTCAGGAATGATGGTGATGATGTGTACTAATAGCATTAGTAATAAAAACGCAAAAACAATTCATAAAAATAAAAAACCTTTAACTGAGTTGATAATTAAAGCTACTGAACAGAATATAACAGAATTTATTTGCTCGCAACTTTTTTTGTTTTTTATGTAAAAAAATCTTTATACAAAAAATAGTCAACAAGTTTAGGTGTAAATTTTTAAAATAGCGTTATTTAATCACTTTTGACTGATGACTAACTTTATAACGGCAATAGAGCTCAAGTTTGTCTAAAAAATGTGGTAAGTTTTGGTCTGTAAATTCACTTTTTATAAAATAACACCCATCGCCTGTGATTTTATAAAATTCGATGATTTCTTTAAACGACATGACCATGTTTTCGAACGAGGTGAATTGATTTGAATTCATATAAATCGTTATAAACTGAAGCTGATTTGTTTTTTCTTTAATAGTAAATTTTTCAATAATATGATTATTATACAATTCTTGAACTCGCTGTCCAACAGCCTGTCCTGACAAATATACTTTTTCGCCAATTTCTTTCCATGATTGACGACTATTTTTTTTAAGTTCATCTAAAATAGCGCGATCTTTTTTATCCATACTTGTTTATCTTTTTCATTTTGAAAGTAGGTAAGTAATAATACTTTCAATTCATTATGTAACAGATAGCGTAATTATCGCATAATTATCAACTCAAACATAATTTAAGGACAAAACAATGAAACAAGGGTTAATAATTATCGACGTACAAAATGACTATTTCCCAACGGGTAAATTTACTTTAAACAATACAGAATTAACTTTACAAAATACCTTAAAACTACAAAAACACTTTAGAGCACAACAATTACCGATCTTTTATATTCAGCATATAAAGTCTGATCCTCATGCGGATTTTTTTGCTAACGGAAGTTTAGGCGCTGAAATTCATCCAAGTTTGTTACCGCTTGGTAACTTGCATGAGTATCTTGTCAAAAAAACATTCCCTAATAGTTTTTATCAAACTGAGCTACAAAAAAAATTACAACAAGAACAGATCCAGCAGATGGTTATTTGTGGAATGATGAGCCATATGTGTGTTGACTCAACAACACGTCACGCATCCGAACTAGGTTATCAACCGATATTAATCCACGATGCTTGTACAACTTGTGATCTCGAATTTCAGGATATTCCCAACCGCCACCTGCGTTACTAAATGACCAACCATTCACTGAGTGAATAAATGTAATAACAATCATTTGAATCACTGCCAATAAACTAACAATGCGGGTTAAAAGACCTAAAAGCAATAACAAACCGCCGCCAATTTCAAACATAATCGCTAAATAACCAATGAACCAAGGAACCAAGGAAAGCCAAGTGATTGAAAATATTGCGCAGTACCTGAGGGAGTAAAGACGAGTAGTTTAGTAAAACCGTGCGCCAAGAACATGACACCCAAGGCAATTCGTAACATGAGTGAAGCTAGATCTGTTTGATATTGTTTCATTTTATTTTTCCTGTAAGTTAATTATTGTGATTGGTTAGCACCATTTGTTTATGATAATGGTTATTATTTTGTAGATAAATAAGCTATTATGTGATTTATTGTCAAAATAAGTGGGACAATTGTTTGGTGTTGGTGAAAGGCAGATGGATAGATCTAATAAATTACTAGAAATGATGGTTTTTGTGGCGGTAGTTGATTGTAATAGTTTTGTTGATGCGTCAGTTAAGTTAAATATGTCTAAGCAGGCAGTGTCACGTTATATTCAAGCATTAGAAAATCGCTTGCAAGTTCGGTTGTTACAACGTACAACTCGCAAAATGGTCATTACCCATGAGGGGCAAATTTTTTATTTGCAAACTAAAGCCATTATTAATGCTACTACAGAAGCAGAAAATAGCCTCACTTTAGATCATGCAAGTCCACAAGGTATTCTTCGGGTTAATGTGCCTGTTAGTTTTGGTATTTTGCATTTGGCGCCTTTATGGCAAAAATTTATCAATAAATACCCTAAAATTGAGCTAGATATTACGTTGTCAGATCGTGTGGTTGATCTGCTTGAGGAGGGCTACGATCTTGCTGTTCGAATTGGTCGGCTAGAAAGTTTGTCGCTGATTAGCCGTAAGTTGGCAACTACGCAAATCATAGCCGCCGCGTCGCCTGATTATATTGCTAAATATGGCATGCCGAATGATCCTGATGATTTGTTGAATCATAAAATTGTGATGTATAGTCAGTGGGCAAAAAAAGAGCAATGGCATTTTTATAAAGACAATGCCCATTACTCGGTGAATTTAAAAGCGAATATCTATTGTAATAATGGCGATACTTGCCGCCAAATTATGTTACAAGGAGGTGGTATTTCGTTGCAACCTGATTTTATTATTGGTAAAGATATTAAAATAGGCCGTTTAGTTCGTGTTTTGTTGAATTATAAAGTCGAGAATTTGAATATTTATGCCGTTTATCCAAGCCGTAAATTATTACCGCTCCGAACTCGATGTTTAATCGATTTTTTAGTTAGCGAACTAAAAAATTATCAATGGTCAGTTAGTTAAAACATAACCGTTATTATTTGATATGTAAAAAATCTTTAGACAAAAAATAGTCAAATGTATTACTGATTTTACAATAACACAGAAATGATTTACATTATACTAGTTATTAATTGATTATTCAGAAACAATCTTTACTATATATTGTTTTCAAGATTTATTGTCATTATATGAATATCAATAATAAGGCTTTGTGGCAGCAATTCTATATAAATAAAGTAAATCAAATTATTATCTATAATAGGTATGTTTTTTTATAATGAATAACACATTATAAAAAAGCATCATTTAAGAAATTTTAGTGCAATATTAATTTTTACTATAATTTAACACTCATGTTTTATATTTTCTTATTGATTGTTTTTTAAAGAAATAAAACTCTATTATTAACAAGCTTAGAGCAAAGTTTTAATGTTTTTTTGAGTTTTTAAGACAGTTAGTAGATCTTGATTTACACAAGATCGAAAAGAATAAGTATAATAATACCTAAGTTACTATATTTTACATTTGAATATAACAAAGGTTTTCATTAAAGAATGTCTTTAATTAAACATAATGAGTGCGAAATCGCATTTAATAATATCAAGTTTCAACAACGAAAAATATCGTTTTACATGTAATAAATATATTTGATTTTGTTACCCACTTATTTTAGCTAGGTCTATAAATATAATATCTAATCTGAAGTTACCGACCATTTACCGAATTTGTATTTTTAGTAATATTATTTTAGGAGTTTTAAAAAATGAATCTGATCTGGTCAGCAGTTGGGCAAGTTGTTAGTTCTTGTCTTCCGGTTTTTTTGTTAATTTTTCTTGGTTGGTTATGTGTGCAGCAAGGGATCTTTTCGAAGGATTCTAAAAAATTATTATCAGGACTGGTATCAAACTTTGTCTTTCCTGCTTTACTTTTTGTGCATACGTCTCATGCTAAGCCATCGCAAATATTCAATGGCATTTGGATGATTGCATTTTTCTGTACTATGTCATTTTTATGGATAATTTGTTTTTTAACCAATAAATACATTTTGCATAAAGAGTTAAAGTCAACAGCTATGAATGCAATGCTATGCTGTTTTCCAAACATGGGCGGGATGGGTGTTCCTTTCTTGACGTTAATGTTAGGAGCCGCATCAACTATTTCCGTTGCGATTGCTAATTTTGTTGTTGCATTATCATTGATTCCAATGACAATATTTTTATTAGAACTTTGTGATACTAAATTGTCTGGTGGTAAAGTCACCGGTGGTATGATCTTTAGTGCAGTAAAAAATTCACTTATGAAGCCAATGTTTTTAGCCGTTATTTTAGGGTTAATTGTGAGCGTTACCGATGGAACTAAATGGCTACCACATTTTGTGTTTAACACTTTTGATATTATGTCAAATGCCTGTAACTTCATTTCACTTATTGCGGTCGGTGTTGGTATTCATGGTGTTAAATTGAAATTATCTAAACCATTAATGATTAATGTTGTGTTGAAAAGTTTTATTACACCAATTGTTGCACTTATTTCCGTATATCTATTTGGCATAACAGGTATGGAAGCAGAAGAATTAGTTTTCTTATTGGCAATGCCAACGGCATCAACAGCGGTTATTTTGGCTTACAATTGGAATGTTGAGCAAGAACAAGCATCAAGCATTTTCTTTGCATCAACAGTTTTATCTATCTTCATTTTACCAACCTTATTGCTTATTATGGACTTCACCATTCCAGGTGTTGCTTAATTAAAAGCTAAATATAAATGCTCTCATTTAATTTTAGATGAGAGCTTTTATTATCAATTACACGTTTCTTTGGCAAGCCATGCTGGAATTACTCGGGTTGTTTACAGTAATAATAACCACCGTATTTCAAAAATCAACTAAACTTGCTGCTTACAAACGAATGGAAAAGTAAAAAGAGTAATACCAACTTTGGATTAAAATACGGCATAATCAACAAGTATATAGTGATTCAAAAGGTGAAGACTAAGTCTTAATTGATTAATTATTATAATTTTGTTAACCCCCATAAGGTGATTTTAGAAAAAACGCCTTATGGGGTTTTGGAGTGGTTACTTAACCATGAAGTGTAAATAACCCAGTTTTTTTCTACATATTAACAGTAGCAAGAAATGTAGCGATAATATTGGTAACTAAACTAAAAAGAGCCATTGTTTTTTTAGTTTATTAATTAGAAGCTATAGCGAACACCAGCTAATAAATCAATTGAACTTAGCTCAGCACTAGCATTAGTTCGATAGTATTCATTATGTTTTTTGATGTTTACTTTACCTGCATCCACATAACGAGCAGTGAAATCAACAACCATATTATTATTCAACTTATAAGCTACGCCAGCAGCAACATTCCATGCAAACTTTGTTTTTGTTTTTGATAATGAACGTTCATAATCAACACCATCAACAGAAACGTTATATTTTTCCTTATGGCTATTTTCTAGTTTAGTGAAGGCAACACCAAATCCCGCACCAATAAATGGAGTAATTGGTGAGTCAATATCAATATCATAATAACCATTTAACATTAATGTATTCATGCGGGCTTTGACTTTTTGAGTAGTACGAAGACGATATTCTTCATAATCAGTGTATCTATTTTCTTTTTTATCTGTATTGCCACGTAAGGTAAGAGATAATTCTACACGTGCAGGAATATCATAATTAGAAAAGTTGTAACCTAAATTTAAAGCACCTGCTAATTTAGTTTTATGCATTGAGTCAAAAATACCATCGTTGATAACACCGCCGTGATTATAATGTAAGGTATCCTTAATATTTTTCACTTTTATTATAGAAGCTCCTAATTGACCTCCTAGGTAAAGTTCATTTGTTTCAGCATAAGCAAAATTTGAAAAACAAGCAAAAGTTGTTAGTGCAATTAATGTCTTCTTCATTTTATTTCCTTTATTTATTATGGTTGTTTAAGATTTGCCAATTATAAAGCAAATAAATTAAAAATCAATTTGAGGTATTAGGAAATTATTTCAACGAAAAACAAAAGCCGTAACTGTAACTATCCCTTAAAATAGTACAGCAAGAAAGTAGAAAATTCTCTATAGTAACAAATGCTTGCCGAGTTAAATCTAAAATCGCAGCCTCAGGAAGAAATCATAAAAGCTGTAGTGCCCACAATGCAACGAAAAACATGGGCAAGAGAGCTACAAGCCACTAAATTAATCTCAATTGCCATTAGCTGTCACATTGTGTAATTAAGTCGTTGTGTCTACTATTATCAACCTCACACAGTATTACCATATTTTATACTTGAATCTTGTACTAAGTTTGAGGTATTCACAATAGTTACAAACTTACAAATATACAAAATTTAGGGTGGGTTTAGTTTACTATGAAGTGTAAACAACACGTTTTTTTCTACATATAAATTGATTTACAGGGGCTTTTATAATTAACAGACTACAATCGATAGTTTCCAATCCTCAATTTCTTTCCAATATTTTTTTTCTTGTTCTAAATCAAATAATATCAATTTATTATTTTCAACAAATTCCCGATTAATTTCTATAGTCACTTTAGTTAGTTTATTTTTTATTAATTTTAAACGAAATGCTTGTAAATTAATTTCTGTATTTCGCTGATTATTGATGAGTATAGATAATCTTAGGATTTGCATTAGCGGTATTATATGTTTGTATTCGAACAAACTAAAATAGGGTAGTGTATCTATATTGATAGTCTTTCTATGGTAACGTACAAGAGTAGACAAAAGTAATTGCTGTTCTTCGTTAAATCCGGGTAAATTACTATTTTGTAAAATATAGCTTGAATGTTTATGAACTGAAGAAAAGTTAATTTTTAACCCTACCTCATGTAACAAAGCAGCCCAATATAAAATAGATTCAAGGCTTGCCGGAATAGATGTTGGTGCTTGTTGTTGCCATTGAGAAAATAAATATTTTGCAGTTTTAACAACTTGCGTAGCATGGCGTTGGTCTATATTGTAATGTTCAGAAAGAGTTTGCGCGGTATTTTGTCTAATATCTCGGAAATTAAGACCTCCAACCAACTCATAAAGCACCCCTTCACGTAATGCGCATGGGCTAAATTGTAAAGTATTTAACCCAAATGCGTTAAAAACCCCACTAAATATAGCTAGCCCGCTGACAAATACACTTTTTCTTTCACTAGAAAGTGAAGGGTAGTCAATATCTTGAAAAGAGTTGAATTCTAAAACATAACTAATTAAATCATCGAGCCTTTTTTGGGTAATAATTCCATCACAAACCCCAATATCTAATAAGATACGATAAATAGACTTGATGGTTCCCGATGTACCAAATGCAACAGTAATATTTTGTTTTTTTATAATATTAATCAAGCTTTCAATTTGTTGTTCGGCGGCAAGCTTTGCTTGTTCGAATGAAATAGCGTTAATTTTTTTTTCATGAAAAAACTGTTTAGCATAAGTTATGCATCCCATAGGGCGACTAGCAACAATCAACGGTTTTAGATCATTTCCTCTACCTATTGCAATTTCTGTAGATCCTCCACCGATATCTATTACAAATTTAGTATCATTTGACGATGTTGGTTCTGATGTCATAGTACCTAAATAAATAAGACGTGCTTCTTCTTGTCCCGATATGATTTCTATAGGAAATGGAAATACTTTAGCCGCAGCCATTAAAAATTTATATCTATTTTTTGCAACCCGTAATGTATGAGTTGCTACAACACGAACATTTTCGGGAGGAAAGCCAATTAATCTTTCGGAAAATAGTGTAAGACATTCCAGACCTCGCATAATGCTTGATTCACTTAGATGGTTATTAGCATTAAGCCCTGTGGCAAGATGAATATTTTTTTTATTTTTATAAATGATCTGTATAGCACCATCTATAATACGAGCAATAACCATGTGAAAACTATTTGAACCAAGATCAACTACCGCATATTCATTGAATTTATTCACTTTAAATCCCTTATTCAACCGTTTCTAACTGATTCAAATAATCATAAATGGCATATTGTGCTCTAATTTTTTTCTTATTACCTCTTTGTACATAATTATTAGTTGCATCTTTATCAATAATACGAGCCTTTACATTATCATTGCATTGAATATTAAAAATATTATGGATAGTTGATTTTATTATTGGATCGAAGATTTTTACACCTACTTCAATACGATTATCTAGGTTACGAGGCATCCAATCAGCAGAAGAAATATAAGTATCTTTTTTCCCATCATTTTCAAAAATATACACACGAGCATGTTCTAAAAACTGATCAACAATACTTGTGACAGTAATATTTTCGCTTAAATTAGGAATTTTGGGTATCAAGACACAAGTTCCTCTTACTACAATTCTAATTTTTACACCTGCACAAGATGCACGGTATAATTGGTCTATCATATCTTTATCGGTTATTGCATTGAGTTTTAAATAGATACCAGCTACTTTACCTGCTTTAGCATTATTTATTTCTTGTTGGATAAATTCATAAAATCTCAATCGGGTATTTTGTGGAGACACAAGTAAATGATGGAATGAAACTGGTTTAAATGGGTTTTCAATGAAATTAAATACATTTTTAACTTCATCTGTAATTACAGGATCTGCAGTTAATAACGAAAAATCGGTATAAATTCTTGCAGTCCTTTCATTAAAATTACCTGAACCAATATGGGCGTAACGAACAATTTCGTTATTCTCTTTACGATCGATCAAAAATAATTTAGCGTGGATCTTTAGTTTTGGTTGTGAATAGATAACTTTAATTCCACTACTAATTAATCGTTTTGCCCATTTTATATTTGCCTCTTCATCAAACCTTGCTTGCAATTCAACAACTACAGTGACCTTTTTACCATTATTGGCAGCATTAATGGCCGCATGAATAAAGCGGGAATCTTTTGCAACTCTGTAGATATTCATGCGAATATGCGTAACAGATGGATCAAACGAAGCTTGGCGCATAATCTCTAATACATGTCCAAAAGAGTAATAGGGATAATAAAGCAATACATCTCGATCTTTAATCGCATCAAACGAATTACGAAATTGTTTAAATCGATTATAGCTTAGGCTTGGAATTTTTTTATTTAATAGCTTTTTTTGACCAAAATCAGGAAATTTCACAAGATCTTTAAAATTAGGATAGCGTCCACTTGGCATTGCGTCTTGTTCAGTTAATAACAATTTATTAATCAATAACTCAAATAATGCTTTTGGCATATCTTTTTGATAAGTAAAACGAACTGGCTGAGCAGTCAAACGTTGTTTTAAACCTTGTGACATAAGTTCAAGCAAACTGTCTAATTCTGTGTTTAATTCGTATTCAGCATCTCTATTAATATTAATAGAATAGGCATTTAATTCTTTGGCATCAAAAAACACTTTAAAAATATCGGGTAAACAGTAACGTAATATGTTATCCAAAAAAATGATCGATTTATTTTTAGTTGAAACTTCTGACGGTAATAAAACAAAACGAGAAATATTATCCGTCGGTAACTCAAGTAACGCATAATTGGTTTTATCTTCACAAATAATTTCTACAGCCAAATAGGCATGATCATCTTTTAAAAATTGAATAAGTTCGGTATGACTATCGAGTAAAATAGGGGTAATATATTGTCTAAGATTTTGTTTATAATAGTTTTTTATCCAACCTTCTTGATAAGAAGAAAGTTGTCTTTCGTTAATCAAAAAGATTTGATTTCTCGCCATTTCTAATAATAGTTCATTATAAAGCTGGTCAAACTGTAATTCTAGTTGAATAACTTTTTGGTTTACTTGGCGTAATAAGTTTTTAGAGTTAGAAGATGAGTTGGCTTGTTCTTGTTCAATAAGTACATATTTTTTTAAGTTGGCAAACTGTACTTTATAAAATTCATCAAGATTACTTGAGTATATACCTAAAAAATGTATCCTCTCTATAAGTGGATTACTTTTATCAGCAGCTTCTTGTAAAACTCGCTGATTGAAAGATAACCAACTTAGTTCCTTAGGTAAATATACTTTTTCTTCAATCATTTTAATCTTTCAAATTCTATTAATAGTATTTTATACAGGATATCTTATGTAAAAAAAAAAGCTAGCATGTAGCTAACTTTTTTATTTCAGGACAAATAATAAGTATGCCGTTTTAAATACGGTGAACAGATGTTGTGTTAGTAGTTCCACTTGGTACTAAAGCACCAGATACCATTACAATGATATCACCTTGTTGTAAACCGCATACTTTCACAGCCATCTCTTTACCTAAACGATAAAAATCGTCAGTTGAGTTAATTGAATCAATTAAAATAGGCTCTACACCTTTTGTCACGGCTAACTGATTAACTGTCTTTTGACTTGAAGATAATGCTAAAATACGAGCTCTAGGAAAATAATGACGAACTTCCCTAGCTGATTTACCGCTACGAGTTGCTACAACAATTAATGGAGCATTTAAACGCTCAGCAATTTCTACAGCACCACAGCAAACAGCTGAAGTTATACTCAACTTTTCTTCTTTTGATGTCAATTCTAACGATGCTGGAATTATGCTATCAGTTCGGTTACAGATAGTTGCCATAACATTCACAGTTTCGAGCGGATATTTACCTTTAGCACTTTCACCCGAAAGCATAACTGCATCTGTACCATCAATAATTGCATTAGCTACATCACCAGCTTCCGCACGAGTTGGACGTGGGTTTTTAATCATTGAATCAAGCATTTGTGTTGCTGTTATGACTGGTTTAGATGCTTTATTACATTTTTTGATCATCATTTTTTGAGCAAAAATAACTTCTTCAACAGCGATCTCAACCCCTAAATCACCACGTGCAACCATAATACCGTCAGAAGCATCAAGAATTTCATCAAAATTATCTAAACCTTCTTGGTTTTCAATTTTAGATATAATTTTAATGTTTTCACCACCATGAGCTTTTAAGTGAGTACGAATATCATCTACATCAGAACGTTTCCGAATGAATGATGCAGCAATAAAGTCAACACCTTGTTCACAACCAAAAATCAGGTCATTTTTATCTTTTTCTGCTAGTGCTGGCAATTTAATTGAAACGCCAGGTAAATTAATACCTTTATTTTCACCGAGTTCACCGTTATTTAAAACAGTACAAATAACCTCATTACCTTTAATTTCTTTAACGTCCATAGCAATTAAGCCATCATCAACTAAAACACGATTACCTGGTTTAAGGTCATGCGCAAAACCATCGTAAGTTACGGCTACACGGTCTTTGTTTCCGATAACATTTTTGTCTGTAGTAAACGTGAATGTTTGACCTGCAACTAGGGATACATCATTACCGCCTTCTAATTTAATAGTGCGAATTTCAGGGCCTTTGGTGTCTAGCATAATAGCTGCTTTTAAACCAGTTTCTTGCATTACTTCACGTAAATTTTTGATACGGTTGCCATGTTCTTCGTAATCACCATGCGAAAAATTTAAACGCATAACATTCATGCCTGCATTTAATAATTTTGCTAACATTTCTTTTGATTCAGATTTTGGTCCGATCGTACAAACAATTTTTGTCTTTTTCATAATAGTATCTACTTAGTAATTTATTTAATGTTAAGGTTAATGTTTTAATTCAATTTAAAAAATTCGATAAACCAACTTTTTGCAAAAAAAAACCAATGGCAAAGCATTGGTAGTTTTATTGGTTAAAAAAGGTATTTGTAGCTCAATATGGCTACCAAAATCACATAAAATCTTTGAAGAATATAATAATTTCATCAATAAGTTAAACCCTTTAAAATTCTTCTTATTATATTCTTAACAGTATTTTAAATAAAGTATTTTATCTTTAATATATTTTGTTATTTATAATAACATACTAAATTATAGCAACTAAACATTTGGCTTACATTAAGTCTTTAAGTTGATAAATTAGTTCATTATTGTTATTTTTCAAGGTTAGTTGATTATTTTTTAAATTGATTTTTGTACCTTCAGTAATTAAGTTCTCAATAATATAATCTAATTGATTTAATTGATCATCATTACAAAGCATTTTAGTCATCACAATTCCACTACCTTTTATGCTACCGTTGTCTAAAGTAACTTTACCAGAAAAATGGTTACACATTTTACCTGTAATTGTCATATTTTCCCCAAATATAAGCTCTGCTTGATCATCTAACGGAATATCTTGACCATTTACTTTAGTGAGTACAAAACGGTGGTGCATGAGGTCGGTCTCTTGTAAAGTACTTGAGTCATTACATCCTGATAAAGCCAGTAAAGCCATAAATAGAGCAGTTAACAAAAACGTTTTTTTCATTTGAACTCCTAATAATAGGTTAAATTTGTTATAATCGTGCATTAATGTAACTATAATTGAAATATCTGAAACGCTATGCTATCTCAACAGCAATTAAAAAATCTTGATTCAATGACTTTCTTAAATAAGCATAAAATAATCAAATTAGCTAAGAAAAGTCAAACTATAGCTGATATAGATTCCGCCATACAAAATGCTAACTTACATTATCAAAGCAGACTAGAGTCGTTACCGAAAAATATTATTTTTCCCAAAAATTTGCCTGTGACTGAAAAAAAACAAGAAATTTATGATGCTATTAAAAATAATCAAGTAGTTATAGTTGCAGGTGAAACTGGCTCGGGAAAAACAACACAGATTCCCAAAATCTGTTTAGAATTAGGCTTAGGTGTCAAAGGCTATATTGGTCATACCCAACCAAGACGATTAGCAGCACGTTCAGTAGCTAATCGTATCGCTGAAGAGCTAAAAACAGAGATAGGGCAGTTAGTTGGTTTTAAAGTCAGATTTTCTGATCATGTCAATGACACAACTCTGATTAAATTAATGACTGACGGAATATTGCTTGCTGAAATTCAGAAAGATAAATTCTTACTACAATATGATACTATTATTATTGACGAAGCACATGAACGCAGTTTGAATATTGATTTTATTTTAGGCTATCTTAAGCAGTTATTATCTAAACGTCCAGACTTAAAAGTCATAATAACATCAGCGACTATTGATGTGGAACGTTTTTCTAAACACTTCAATGAGGCTCCAATTATTGAAGTATCGGGTCGTACCTATCCAGTCGAGGTTAGATATCGTCCCCTAATCCTGAAAGAAGATGATAATAATGATAAAAGTTTTGATTTTCAACCGATTATAGATGCCATTGATGAATTATCAACTGAAAGTCTTGGGGATATATTAATCTTTTTAACAGGAGAACGAGAAATTCGAGATCTTGCCGATACACTTAATAAGTTAGAACTCCGTCATACGGATATTTTGCCATTATATGCAAGGTTATCAGCATCAGAACAAAATCGAATTTTTCAATCACATACTAAACGTCGAATTGTCCTTGCTACTAATGTGGCAGAAACATCGTTAACCGTTCCGGGTATTAAATATGTGATCGATTCGGGGTTAGCCAGAATTAGTCGTTATAGTTACCGAACTAAAGTTCAACGTTTACCTATTGAACCAATATCACAAGCCTCTGCCAATCAGCGTAAAGGACGTTGTGGACGAACATCTAATGGTATCTGCATACGTTTATATGATGAACAAGATTTTTTATCTCGCCCCAAATTTACCGAACCCGAAATATTACGGACCAATTTAGCTTCAGTAATATTACAAATGACATCATTAGGCTTAGGAGATATTGCCGCTTTTCCTTTTGTTGAAAAACCTAATTCAAAATATATTCGTGATGGACTTCGCTTATTAGAGGAACTTGGGGCAATTCATACCATACAGAATAGATATCATTTAACTGAAATAGGTAAAATTTTAGCACAATTACCAATTGATCCAAGATTAGCTAGGATGCTGGTTGAAGCAAGGCGCCTAGGGTGCATTAAAGAAATAATGATAATTACTGCTGCTTTATCGATTCAAGATCCAAGAGAAAGACCTTATGATAAACAGCAAGCTTCTGATGAGAAACATCGTCGTTTTGTTGATAAAGAGTCAGATTTTATTTCTTTAATTAATTTATGGAACTACATTAAAGAACAGCAGAACGTATTATCAGGGAATCAATTTAGACGATTATGCCAAAAAGAGTTTTTAAATTATCTTCGAATCCGTGAATGGCAAGATGTCTATACGCAAATTAGACAAACAATTAAGCAATTAGCGTTTCCGATTAATAGTAAAGAGGCTGATTATAATTCATTACATATCTCGTTACTAAGCGGTTTACTATCTCATATTGGAATGAAAGAGCTTGAAAAGCGTGAGTATATAGGTGCACGTAATATAAAATTTGCAATTTTTCCTAATTCAGCACTTTTCAAAAACCAACCCAAATGGTGTATTGCTAGTGAACTTGTTGAAACAAATAGATTATGGGGAAGAACAGCAGCAAAAATTGAAGCTGAATGGATTGAACCTATAGCTAAACATTTAGTGAAATATGACTATAACGAACCTAGGTGGTCTAAAAAGCAGGGCACAACAATAGCAAACGAAAAAGTAACTTTATTTGGGTTACCAATTGTTACTAATAGAATAGTAAATTACAGCAAAATTGATCCTATTCTAAGTCGCACTCTGTTTATTCGACATGCATTAGTTGAAGGTGATTGGTTCACAAGTCATAAATTTTACAAGCAAAATCAAAAATTGATTAATGAAGTTGAAGATTTAGAACATAAATCACGTCGTCAGAATATTTTAATTGATGATGATGAATTATTTGATTTCTATGATAAACGCATAGATAAATCCGTTATTTCATCTAAACATTTTGATAAATGGTGGATGCAGAAACAAAAATCTGATCCTGATTATCTTAATGTACAAAAAGAGATGCTGATCAGGCAATCAGCACAATTAATTAACTTAAATGATTTTCCTGATTTCTGGTATCAAGATCATTTTAAGCTAGCACTTAGTTATCACTTTGATATTGGTCATAACCGTGACGGCGTCACTATAAAAATTCCACTTGATATCTTAAACCAAATTAAAAACAAGGGATTCGATTGGCAAGTGCCAGGTTTTAGAAAAGATTTAATAATTGCATTAATCAAATCATTGCCTAAATCTTTACGACGAAACCTTGTCCCTGCACCAAATTATGCAGATGCATTTTTAGATAGGGTAGATACTACAGAAAAACCGCTTCTTGAATGCTTAGAAAATGAATTTCATAAAATGACTGGTGTGAAAATTACATCAGAAAATTGGCAATTAGAGCAAGTCCCTGAACATTTAAAAATGAATTTTAGTATTATTGATAGTAATCATAAGGAAATTGCTTCAAGTAAAGATCTTGATATGCTAAAACAGCAACTCAAAACTCAACTTCAACAAGCTTTATCATCTATTACTATTAATAAAAAAGATAACTCAATTGAGCAAAATAATTTGACAGATTGGACATTTGGAAAACTTCCTGATGTTTATGAAGAAAAACAAAAAAACTATACTGTTAAGGCTTATCCAGCTATTATTGATAATCAAAATTCCGTAAGTATAAAGTTAGTTGATAATCAATCAGAGCAACAAAGATTAAATAAATTAGGTTTAAGACGCTTATTAATGCTTAATATTCCTTCTCCAATCAAGTATTTACATGAAAAATTACCCAATAAATCGAAATTAAGTTTATATTTTAATTCGTTTGGTAACGTGTTAATGCTTATTGATGATTGTATCGCTTGTGGTATTGATTATTTAATTGAAACAAATAATAAAGCAATACATTCAACTGATGATTATCAGCAATTACTTGATTATACTAAAACTCATATTAATGAAATAGTTGTTGATATTGCTAAGCAAGTCGAATCAATACTAACTTTGCATTTTAGCATTAATAAAAAGTTAAAAGGGCGCGTTGATTTATCTTTAGCATTTGCCTTGTCAGATATCAAACATCAACTTAATAGATTAGTTTATAAAGGATTTGTTACTCAATCAAGTTATAGAAGATTGAATGATATCTCTCGATATTTATCGGCAATTGAGAAAAGAATTGAAAAATTATTTCAAAATATGGCAAGAGATAGGCAATCAATGAGTATTATAGAAGATGTTCAGAATCAGTATGATAATTGGATTAATAGTTTACCAAACAATCAACGATCGGACACTAAAGTGACAGATATCCGTTGGATGATTGAAGAATTAAGAGTAAATTTATTTGCGCAACAGCTTGGTACATCATATCCAATTTCAGCAAAACGCATCAAGCAGCAAATTGATGTAGTTAAATCACAACTATAGCTTCATACAAAAAAATAGGGCGCTTATGCGCCCGATTGTCTATATAAACTATCGATACAGATCTACAAAAACAGTTATATTTGGACCATTTGAATCATGGGCAATTCTAGCAATATGATAATACTTGGCCCCAGCATCAATAGCTCGTTTACCCGCTTGATAAGAAATTTCCTGATCAGTTACATAGTAACCTCTGAATTTAATTGTATCAAACGCAACCATTTTTGCTGCAGTTGCATCATTCAATTCTTGGATCTTTCGTCCATCGGGTAGAGTGACAGTGTAACGTGTAATGCGTTGTGGCTCAGTTGTTATCGTCGTAACTTGAGATGCAGAAGCATTAGTTGTTGCAGAAGTTGTTGCTTTTTGTGTGGCTTGATTAATGACTTTTACTTTATTATTAAATTTATCGGCATAAAATTTTTCATTAAAAGCTGAAGAAGAATAATAGCCAGGTTTTTCTACCTGCATAGCCGCATCACCACCTTGTGCAAGAGCTTGTTGACCAGCTTCAGAGTCATATGGAATTGCATCCTCAGGTTGAAGTTTACGTTCAGGTGCATCTTTCTTAAACAAATAAGCAGCAACTTGTATATTACTACCTAATTCACTACGTGAATCAATATAATAAGCATAAGCACCTTTTGCTGATGCTTCTCTAGCAATTGCTTGGTTAATATCATATTCACTAGGAAAATAACCACGAATACGCACAATGTTGAAAGGCTCTAAACGTATGGCTTTAGATTTTGGATATTCATAAATACCTTCAAACTTGCGAAGGCTTTCAGCTTGTTCTTCTGCTTTAGGAGCATCGGCTTTATATAATTTCGCATACACAATCCTTAAAGTATCATTAGAAGGACTGATATTAGTTGTGGTTATATAAAAGGAAGCAGCTCCTTCTTTATCCGCAGCTCTCGACATTGCCATGATATAATCACTATCAGTATAAAAAGCTCCGCGGATAGTTATACTTTTAAATGACTGTAAACCTTTAGCTTGTTGCTCCGTTAATTGTTGAGCAGCAAACGAAGAAAAAGAGGTTAGGGACATAGCAACTACAATAAGCGTGTTCTTTAAACTTGCCATATATTAAGACCTTACAAAATTTATTCTGATTATTTTAACATAAATAAATCTAATTACCTAAATCTATTAAACCGTTTAAATTTTTGATAAATAAATATTTTCCTCTAGCTAATAAAATATTTTGTTCTTGCAACTTTGATAAATTTCTGCTAACTGTTTCAATTGTTAAACCTAAATAATTAGCGATATCGGCTCGGCTCATCATGAGCTTAATATTCAATGAAGAATGACCTTTCTTTTCATAACGCTGATAAAGTGAATAAATAAAAGTTGCTACTCGTTCATCAGCCTTTTTTTGAGAATAGCATAATACTAATTTTTGGTAATTATAAATATCAGAGCTTAACAAATTAAACACAAGGTCTCTAATATTTTTTTGAGTATCAACTAACGACATCAGCTCATCATAATAAAGCTCACAAACCAATGTATTACTAAGAGCTTGAATATTATTATTATACACTTGAGTTGCAATTGAATCTAAACCAACAATATCTCCTGGTAAATAAAAGCCATTAACTCGTTGATGATTATCAGAAGTTGTAACAAAAGTTTTTAATGCACCCGAATGAATAATATAAAATTTAGTAAAGGGCGTATTAGATTTTGCTAGGATTTCATTTTTAGCATAAGATATTTTTCTTTCTAATATACTGTTTAATTTATTGTTAAGCAACATGGGAATGCAGAAAGATCCCATACTACATAATTCACATGGAACGGAATAACTTTTTGAACGTAATGTCTTAAAAATATTTTGCATATTAACGAAAGGAAATAATTAAAATTTATTAATTTATTAGAGTAGCATATTTTATAATAAAACAACAATTGCTCATTAATTAATATTTATATTTATTCGTTAAAAAACATTATTTAACATAATATACATTATTGTAACATATTGATTTTAATGATTATTTATTTTTTGTTAATTTGTTAGTAGATTGATTAATTTAACATTTTACTGGTAAATCGTGTTTTTTTAAATTGAGGTCATGATTTATACAGGTTTCATCGTCTAGTTTTACGTACGTTTATCGTGGTTCGCATAATGTATATTATGTTAAATAATATTTGGTATTATGAACTTAAACCACCATTTTTAAATACCTTATTTTTTTGCCATAAATATAATCTCACTTCCAGGAAGTGGCATTTTTAAAATGTGTTTTTTTATTTTACCCCATACTTGCATTTCGCAAGCTTTACAATTGAACTTTAACAATAATTCTTCATTATTTTGAATTAATTTCATTGGCGTAACTTTAGTTTTAACACCTTGAATTCCTTTTGCTTGTTTTGGACATAGATTAAACGCAAACCGTAAACAATGTTTGGTTATCATTAAGGGCGCATCGTTTTTAACTTCATGTGCTTCATAGGCACTTTCAATTAATTCAACTCCATGTTGTGTATAAAATTCTCTTGCTTTATGATTATAAACATTTGCCAAAAAGCTCAAATGATTTTCAGGATAAAACGGAACTGGGTTTTGTTCTGGTTTACGTTTTTGGCGACAATAACTTGTTAATCTTTTAGCAGTCAATTTATTAATAGTATCCCTTCGAAGCTGATTTAGTTGACTACTTGGAAAAAAATAAATTTTTGATAAATTTAAATCAAAATCAGTAAGATAATATATAGTTTTTCCTAATTTAGATAAATTATCTCTAATATTTTTTAATGATTTATCTGGTTGTTCCGCAAGTTCGAATTCCCCATTAAGTTCTACCTTGACACAAACGCCCTCTTCGCTTTTTGCAATTAGCTCTATACCTTTTTCAATATTATATAGTTTAAGTGACACACCAATTCTGCGATTACTTGATGCTTTCAATAAATTTTGTTGCCACACATGATCAAGATTTCGATTCACTATATAAGGTAATTTAACTGAAAAAAGCGGCTTAGGAATTTCATTTGGATAAATTCGATATTGATTAGCCGAAAGTTTCTCCACCTTATCAGCTCTAAACCCAAAGATCTCTCGTTTTATTAGTACATTTAAGCCATCTCCATTAGTTAATATTTTCTCAGATTTAATATCGATAGTTTTAGGTGTAATTTGAGTTATCTCACCAATTTGCAAACCAATGAATTTAGGTGAATCGAATGCACCTATATTGGATTTTCTTCCATGTACAAAATAATCTGTACTTCCTCGATGAAATGTTTGGTGAGGATCTGGTATAAAAAAGTGCTCAGTTCGACCACTTGATGCTGATTGTAAATTAGACGAATTTGACAAAATAGTATCTAATTTTTGACGATAAAAGGCTGTAATGTTTTTAACATAACTTAGATCTTTATAACGTCCTTCTATTTTAAAGGAGCGTACACCTGCTTGAATTAATTCGTTCAAATTATCTGATTGGTTATTATCTTTCATTGATAATAAATGTTTTTCATAAGCAACAATGCGCCCTTGATCATCTTTTAAGGTAAAAGGAAGTCGACAAGCTTGGGAGCAATCTCCTCGATTTGCACTACGCCCTGTCTGTGCATGTGAGATATAACACTGTCCTGAAAATGCCACACAAAGCGCACCATGTATAAAAAATTCTATTTTTGCATCAATTTGCTCATGAATTTTAGCTATCTCAGTTAAATTAAGCTCACGAGCTAATACTATTTGTGAAAAACCAACATCAGATAAAAATTTGGCTTTTTCAGGTGTCCTTATATCCATTTGAGTGCTAGCATGTAAATCAATAGGAGGAATATCCATTCTCAAAATGCCCATATCTTGCACAATTAATGCATCAACACCTGCGTCATAAAATTGCCATATAAGTTGTCTTGCTGGTTCAAGTTCATTATCGTGAAGAATGGTATTTAAGGTTACAAATACTTTTGCATAATAATGATGAGCAAATTCAACTAACTGGGCAATATCACTAACCGAATTACCAGCATTATGCCTAGCACCAAAATTTGGCCCGCCAATGTATACGGCATCTGCGCCATGTAAAATAGCCTGTTGTGCAATCTCAATATTTTTAGCGGGACTAAGCAATTCTAATTTATTATTGGTGACAAGATTTGACATTATAAACTCTTTGAAAATCTAACTAGTGAATAATTTGGTTTTTATTTTACAAGCATTATTATAAAATTAATAATACTTGTAAAAAACTTTCAGGAAAGTATGTGTTTGAATATAAATTTGATATAGATCATCTAGCCTTAGTTGCGATAAGTTTCATTCCTTAAAGCTTCTATACGTTTTTCTAATGGCGGATGAGACATAAACAATTCAGAAAATTTTGCTTTTTTAGCTCCATTAATGCAGAATGCTAAAATTGAAGTATCTTCACTTGGTTCATGGCTAGTTTTTAGTTTTTCTAACGCGGCAATCATCTTTGTACTGCCTACTAATTTAGCCGAACCAGCATCAGCGTGAAATTCTCGATAACGAGAAAACCACATAGCTATAAGGCTTGCTAAAATACCAAATACGGTTTCAAAAACCATAACTATCAAGAAATAGGTTAACTGTGATAAACCACGATTACGATCATCCAATGCTTGAGCTACAACGGATGCTAACATTCTTGAAATAAAAATAACAAAAGTATTAAGAACTCCTTGTAATAAAGTCATTGTGACCATATCACCATTAGCAACATGACTCATTTCATGACCGATTACTGCTTCAGCTTCATCTTGAGTCATAGTACTTAATAAACCAGAACTTACTGCAACAAGAGAACTATTTTTAGTTGCGCCGGTTGCAAAAGCATTAACATCTTGAGCATGATAGATGGCAACATCTGGCATTTTTATATTAAGTTCCGTTGACAATCGACGAACAACATCAAGTAACCATTGTTCTTGACTATTACTAGGTTGAGTAATGATTTGTCCCCCTACTGACCTCAAAGCCATTCTCTTAGATAATAGAAGAGATATAAAAGATCCTCCAAAACCGAAGATTGCTGCAAATATAAGTAATCCTAAAGTACTATGCGCATCAACGCCTAAAATACTTAAAATGATTCCAAATACAAACATAACGGCTAAGTTAGTTAGAATAAATAATCCAATTCGCATCATGAAAGTGTCCTTTTTTATTGGTGTTAATGAAACTAATAATCAATAAGTAATATTTATTAGCAACCTATCTATTAATAAATAGGTTGCCTTTTAAAAATAAGTTATTTTTTATTGTCCGCAAATTTAATGATCTTTTCTAAATTAGCTATTTCATTATTTACAAACATAGTCAAACCTTGAATATAATCAGCTAAAACTGATGGTGGCATTGACTGATAATTATTATCAAATAACCTATTCAGTAAACTTATAACTTTCTGGTGATCCTTCTGAGAGAGAGCTAGCTTTGCCATTTGTATATGATTCTCCACATCATTTGGAGTATGTTGTTCAAATTCAATTAATAATTTATTTGATTTTTGGTATTCTCCTAAATTACGAAAAATATTAGCCAAAATTAATTGAGGTAAATATTTTCTTAAAAAATATTTGCATGTATTGGAATTTATTAAATGATTAAATTGGGAAATCGCTTTTTCCCATTTTTGTTGCGTAATATATACAAGCCCATTTAACATATATAATTCTTTTTGTTCAAATAATTCGTTTTTTAAATAATTTGAACTAATTTTTATTGCATAAGAAGAATCCTGAAGATTATAACAACAAATTAGCTGATAAAAGAGGTTTATTGCTTTTTTATTAGTAATTTTTTCCCAACATTGATAAGCTTCATTCCATTTTTCTTGTGTCATAAAAAGAAATGCTTTGGTTTTTTCATCTTTAATATCCTCAATTTTTTCCTTTATATTATTAGTAAATAAAGATATTTTATATGTTCTATAGCTTGCTTCAGCTAACATTTGCTGTGCTATAATTTTCCAATATCCATCTTTCTTCAATAACGCTTTAGAGAAAGCTATAATTTCTTCCCAATTTGCCGACATTTTTAAAGCTTCAATATAATTAATTAAAGCTGAATTAGGAATTATCATAAAATTATTTTTAAATGTTTTTTTTAAATAGGAAATTACGTTGTAATATTCTTTTTTAGCTAAATCTAGTTTAACTTTTTGTAACTTATATTCAAAATTATCAGTAGTATGTTTTTCAAAATTAGCTAATTGTTTTTGACAGTTATCTAGTTTATTAATTTTTATATATACATCTGCCAAAATTAATTCAGGAAAATATTTCCTCAAAAAGGATTTAGTTACATTACTCTTAAGTAAAAGATTTAATTGTTCTATAGCCCCATTCCAGTTTTTATTAGATATGAATATTAATGCATTGATTAAATATAACATTTTTTTATCATTATTAAAGTTTTGCAAATACTCATTTTTAACTGTAACAGCATAACTACTGTTGGTTAAATAGTGGCAACAACATATTAGCTGATAAAATAAATCGGAGCTTGATTTATTTATTACTTTACTCCAACTTTTATAAGCATTTTTCCACTCTTCCTGTGCCATAAAAAGAAATGCATCAATTTTATTATTTTTAATACTATTCTTATTAACATTATTAAGAAATACTGAAGGTTTTCTCAGATAATAACTTGCCTCAGATAATACAAGTTGGGCAAGTTCTACTTGTTCTTTATTACCTGATAACAACAATTTTGCTCGCTGAATTGCTATTGGCCAATTTTGCTCTTCGTACGCTCTTAACATAAAATCAGCTAAAACTGTAAAATTAATTATTTCTGGGCTTTCAGATTTTTTATCCAACGCTTGGATAGCATCAAAAGTTCTTTTACAGCATAGTCCATCTCTATAAGGGTAAACATTCTTAATTCTTGATAAAAATGGTTCTTCAATAGTAAAACCATTTTTGATAATAGTTTTTAAAGTATTATTTAAATCATCCTCTGTAGTAACTACAGGACCAAAACCATGTTGTCTATAATCAAAATAACCTTTTGAAAAAGTATGTTTACCTGAAAAGAAATCATGCTCATCAAATTGATAATATATGATTTGTTTTTCTAAATATGCCATATCAAACGCTACCGATGAATAGTCAGTTATAAGGAGTGTGGATTTCAAAAATAATTCTTGAATACTACAGCTGTCAGAGTGCCATTGCTCAATATAAGATGGAATATTAAAATCATCTAAATATGGTTCTATGTTTTTATGAAGAGCAAAAATAACTTTTATTCCTTCATTTGTTATTTTTTTCAATACTTCGTTATGTAAAAAACTTCGCCAATGTATAGCATAATCTGTAGTTATAAAATCAGGGTTTATATCTCGCTCAGAACAATCTGTTTTCGCTTTCGGTAAAATAGAATCACGCCATGTTGGCATTATTAAAATAGTCTTATTATTAGATCCAAATTTGTTTTTTTGCGAAAACAAAGCATCATGCCTAGCTAAACCTGTTAATATCACTTCCTTATTAGTTAAATAATATTTATTATCAAATGCAATGGAGTTAAACTCTGCTTCGGTACTAGTGATCATCAAACTTATATTTTTCTTTGTATTGATCCAATTTGATAAATCGTCTTTAATAACACCATGTTGTAAAAATATAAATTGTTGCTTTAACATTAAGCCATCAGAAAAATAATCATTGACATATTTATCAATATGGCTACTAATCACTTTTGACGCTGTTTTTAATAATTTTTTATGTTCAAATGATCCAAAATTTAACAAATTAAAATTATCTTTTTTTAAACGATTCCAATCATGAGATTTATTTGACAATACATAATAAATTTCTTGCTCAGGGTGTTGAGATCTAATATATCTATACAAATGTTCTGCATTATCATCCGCTTTAGTATCTCTATCCATAAGAATCCAATGATCCTTTTTATTTTTTTGAACAAAATGACTTAAATGTTCCATCATTTTTTGATTAGAAACTCCTGTATAAAAAAAAGTTCCTTTAATAAAAATTTTTGAATGAACACCATTAAATTTGATTTCAAATTTGCTAAAATTATCTGGTAAACTAATCCATAATTTATACGTTGTTACAAAATATTTATCGCCAAATGTATGTTTTTTCTTTTTTTGATACTTAGGTATTGTATCTTTATTATCAAACAATATAGAAATATCACTTTCTCTATAACTGTGATATGAAATCAAAATTTCTCTTTTAGTTTGATCATATTTTTCAATATATGCTATCTGAGTTATATCAGTTATACCCTTGAAGGAGCCTAGTAAACCTACTTTATATAAGAACCAAATTCCAGCTAAATCAAAATTTAAAATTGTTTTAATATCAATAAAGGATAAAATCTTTTCAGCATTTTCATAAAATTTTATTTTTTCATCATTACTCAGAATATTTAGAGGATTAGGATTATTAAGTAAATGTCTACAAATCCAAGCAAAATCATATAAAGCTTGTCTTTGTATAAACTCTGGTATTTGTTGTAATTTTTTTTTGTAGAATTCCAAAACAAAAATTGGACCATATTCTAAAGCATCTAAAAATTTACGTTTATCGTTCCATGATGTATCTAAAGTCGATGAACTATCTTCTCTTTTCCTGTAATAATATCTAGCAGATGGTAAAAAAACCACTTTTGATGATTTGATATAATATATGTATTCTGAAGCAAAGCGAGCATCTTCAAACGAAGGTCTTAGCCTAGGATCAAAAAATAAATCATTTTCAAAGATTACCTTTGCAGAAAATACCCCTGAATTAACAGACATCACTATATTTTTACCAAAATCAAAATTTGAATTATATGTAATTCCTTCAGTGAAACGATATTTTAATGGATGTGAATCACTGTATTGATCAATACTTTCACGATAAAAAATAAAATTACAACTAACTAGTCCAATATCTTCAGGATTTTTATCAATTACCTTAGCTATTTCTTCAAAATAGTCCAAACTAACAAAGTCATCGGGATCAATGAAACTGACCCACTTGGTTTTTACATAATCCATACCTAAATTACGTGCAGAAGCTTGTCCACCGTTTTCTTTATGAATATAAGTAATATTATTAGGATATTTTCTTATCCATTCTTGAATTATTTCCGAAGACTGATCTGGAGAATCATCATCAACTAAAATTAAATTAATATGTGTTTCAAATCCAATAGTTTGATTTACTAAGCTTTCAAAATAATCTTTCAAATATTTATCAACGCCATAGACTGCAGATACTACAGTAAATTTTTGTTCGGTCTTATATATCCTTTTTGGAGAATATTTTAATATATTCTCTCTCCTATTTTGATACATATCGTAAAAAAAAAGTTTAGGATTTTTTTTGAATTTTCTCCATTTCTTACTTATTGACATAGTCGTACAATTCCTATCGTAATACAAAAAAGTTAACCTAATATTATTATAGTAAATAGGTATGTTATTAATAAAAAAATCACTGCATATAAAAAGATTCTAAAAATTTGATTAAATTCTTCCGGTATAGTAATTCTGTATTTATTGTAGTCACAAAATCATTCGCACAAATAGAATGAGGAGATGTTTTGCTTTTATAACTTAATATATCATAATAAGTATTAGCAGAGCTCGATCGGATATTGAAGTAATAACAGATATCTCTCGCTAATACTGATTGCTGTTCAAAATACATAATCCATGGAACTAAAAATGTGGCTAAATTAAGATCATTATCATCCCTAAATCGATTATTAATAAAAGAGTTAACTTCAAAATTAAAAAGTGACCATGCAAGAGTAAAATAAGATTTTTTTAATGGGATATATGTATGCGCTAAGGGAATGCATACATTTTTTTGATACTTTTTAAGTAATAATTTTCTTGAGTTAAAACAAGCTTTTAGTGTTGGAGTTGTTACACCTTTTTGCAACATTTCATCTAAATTTCTTTTATTTAAAAAAAGAGAGGATATATTATTTCCTGACAAAAAGTGGGATTTTGGTAAATATCTAGCAACAAATACATCATCATTAAAGTAAATGAAATTTTCAGATAATTCTGGAATATTATGTAAATGAGCCTCAATAACATGGGAATTGAAAGTAGGAAGATATTTTTTATCTATAATTTGGCTATGATCAATAATCTTAACTTTGCTAGGGAGATCAAAGGTGGGTATTTGATTATCTGTAATTAAAAAAATTGTTCTTACCCATGGCATATGTAGTTGAATACTTCTAATTACGTAAAATAACTCCCCATGATCTTCAAATCTCGCATCATCTACAGAAATAGGATTAATATCATTAATTTTTTGATTTTTATAATATTCAAACTTTGCTAACCAATCAGGATCTTTATTATTTACCCATGTAATAACTACATCAACAGGTTCATTACTTTCATTTGCAGTAATATCATATAATCTCAAATCATTTTCAATTAGAATATTTTCATGCAATAAATTATGGTCTTGTTCATCTAAGGACAAGGGATATTTTTTTATAAAATAATCTCTAAAAAATATTCCTGGTTTTTTTAAAAGTTTATTAAGTTTACTCATATTATGAATCTAATGTATATTGATAATAAATTTATTATATTAGAATTTTGGTTGTTTTTTCGAAATAAATAATATTTTGAATAACATATAGTTTTAATATTAATTCATCATTTTGATAAAACGATTCTTTAAAATTCTCACATTTAAGATCAATATAATATTCTAATTTATTGAAAGTTAATTTTATCTTCAATTTATAAGTCCCATCAGGAATATCATCAATTGATAAACCTTCATTTCTAAAACTGAACATACCTGCTTTATCATAACTAATATAATCACCATTAAATAACTTCCTACTAATATTCGGATCTGAAAATTTTGCTAATTGCTTTGAGTGACATGAACTTTCATTGATAAATAATAAGAAGTTTTTTATACTTGGACTATATTCTGGACAGGGAATTCCAATAATAGCCGCAATTCCCTTTAAATAAATTCTATTTTCCTGAAGAAATATATAATATAATTCAACATAAGGATGATATTTTGTTTTATTAGTGGATTCTTCAAAGGGATTTAATTTGTGTATATTATGAAATACGCCTTGACCTACATAGATGGGTTTATTTTCAATTGTCTTATTCCAATATTCCTTTTTAGATTTTATTTGATTTTGATGGGTTCTAATCCAAGGTTCTCTGAGCATTACATGAGGTCTTTCCCAAGCAATGTTATATTTAGTAGCTCTTGCGGGAGCTCCTACAATTATACAATTATTTAGGTATTTCCCTTTTACTATGCTAGCAAACCCGACAACTGAACCTTCTCCAATTTGACTTCCAGATAAAACTACTGAATTAAAAGCAAACCATACATGTTCACCAATAATAATATCTTTAGATTTATTTACTCGTTCTCCTGAATTAACATCATAAATTGCGTGAGCATCATCAGAACGAATTTGGTTACCTGTAGCAAACATACAATCATCGCCAATGATGATTTTTGTTTTTTCTGCTGATGTGATATATATTTTATTTGTACAAGTAACATTATCACCAATGTTAATGTGACAAGAATAGCCTGCTCTTATTTGTCCTGATAAGTTTCCATTTTTCCCTATTAGGATAACCGCATTATGCGATGGAAAATCAAAATTAATATTACGAATTTTACTTGTATCCGCAATAATTAACTTATTATTATCGCCAACAAAATTTACTGTTACATTATGCAAATTTTTTGGTGCTACAATCAAATTTCCTTTATCATCTGAATAATCACCATCCACATTGATATTTGCCACTGTATATTTCATTTATGTTTTCTCGTATGAATAAACTATTCAATATTTAACTTAAAGTCAGCATAATAAATAGATCCCTTAATTTGGGACTTATTACACAAATAACTACGATATCTTTCAAACAACTGAGTATCGGGTTTATGCCCTTCCATCCAAAAACGGTCAAGTCCATTTTGAAAAGTTAACCCTTTTATATCATAATGTGCTTTACCGAGAGCAATAACAGGTAATCCATGAATCAAAGCTGAAAGTCCACAAGTGCTGTTAACTGTTACCAATCCGATTGCTTTTCTAAGTAAAATTGGCATAGGAACGCCATGGATATATATCACCCGTTTACTAACACCATAACGACTAGCCAGTTTTTTTATTAGTCGGTTATAATTATTAAAACCTTCATCCATCGGATGATGCTTGATTAGTAAATAGCTTTTTTCATCAGCAAATAAAGAAAATGAGCGTATAACTCTGAAAATATATGATTTCATAGAGTGATAATGGCTATGCTCTTGAATTTGAAAATCTTGATTGCATTGTAAAGGAAAAATGTAGAATGGTTTATATTCATTGTCAATAACATTTTTTATCAATCTAGGCTCTATTAACTTTGATTTCAATTTTCTAATTAAAGCTAAAGCCCAATGAAAAGCATAAAAAGATAATGATGTTTTCCTATGATGTATATAATTAGAATATTTATATTTCTTTAATAGCATAAAAAAATAATAAACAATACTGTAGTAAATCATTGAATAATAATGAGACTTCCCATTACTATCATCTATAGAGGTAATTTCAATATTTTGATAAAAATCATGATTTTTAGGTAAGAGAGAAAAACCATTAACCCCATCTTTCTCAAAAGTAATATAATGCGGTCTAAGATAACCTTCTTCAAACACCCAAAATGATAAATTTGGATTAGAATTTACTATTGACTTAGCTATTTTGTGGTATATCCGACAATCGCCAAAAACAATAATTGCGTCGATAGAATGTTGATAGATATAATCTTGTAAAAATTGAGGGAACTCTTCAACTGATTTACAGAAAGAAACACTATTTTTTGAATAAAAATACTCATCACCTCCATTTAAATTTATTTTATAAACGTTACATCCTGATTTTTTCAACCACTCTGCAACGTTTTTAAAAAAAGGACCAATAGGACCTTGTAGAAATAATATATTTCTTTGAGTATGGATTAGTTCGTATAAATAGTGGTTCATTGCTTCATTGAAAGTAACAAATTATATATCAAAAACTATTTACTACTTGAATAATTTATTTTATTGTAATAAAAAATATTTATGAAAATTTAATTTATTAATCTATTCCTATAATATTTATTTTCAATTAGTCAACAAAATTAAACGTCCACATTGAAACATGAAGAAACAAAGAAAGATTAACTTCAGATTCTGGGTAATTAATTAAAACGTTCTATTTTTGCATATATTTTGAATATTCTAACATAAAAATACTAATTTGTAATTTTTTGTTAAAAAATATAGAAATCTTATTTAATCACATAATTGTATGGTTAAACCCAATAAAAGCGATTTAGGAAAAAACGCTTTATGAATTTTTAGTGGATTATTTTAACCATGAGTGTAAATAACTCTATTTTTCCTACAATAAAAAATTTATAGTTGTTTAATTTTCTTTAATTTTAATTTACAAATAATAAAAACAACTTGTTTTAACTTGTTAAATTGTTTTTTTAACCAAACCTGCCTAATTTCTCTTGAAGCTTTTAATTTTTTATCATTTAAATAATTTATTAAAGTTTCTGGATCGGTAAAATTTAAAGAATCAGGATGAATATAAATCGGGTAATCATACATAACTATATAAATTAGTTCATGGAGTGTTAATGACCTATTTCTTCTAACATTAGGATATATATCAATTGTTAACCCCCAGCCTGAGTAAAATGGTTGCCCATAACACACTACTAGTTTATTTCTGATTAAAGCTTCAAAACCTGCTAATGAAGTGATTGTATGGACTTCATCAACTTGCTCAATACAATCGATAATATCAACAAACTCAATAATATTATCAACATATTTTTTTATTTCAAATGCATCAACTTGACCTCTTCGATTACCACTTAAAACATCTGGATGAGGTTTATAAACAATATAATCGTCAGGGTTATTTTGTCTAACAGCTTTTATTAATTCTAGATTTGTTTTTATAACAGGAGAACCATATAAAATAGATGCGTCATCCTCAACCTGTCCAGGTATTAAAATGATTTTTTCCTTATTTCCAATAGGTCTAATATTCATTTTCTTACCAACATTGTATTTACCTAATTTAGTTACAATTAGTAAGTTTTGTAGTGAGCTGGCTTTTTCTTTTTCCTTTTTAGTAACTTTTTTATTTGTTAATAAAATCTCTAATTCACTAATATTTTGGGAATTAAAATAAATACCTAGTTTATCAATAACCAGTGAATATGGCATAACTAGATTGGATCCTAAACCAATAGAACGGATAAAGCCATCCTCAATACGAAATGGATTCATACTGTTAATAATTGGAAGTAACTCTTTTTTTCCTTGCCCCCATATTAATAATTTTTCAGTTTTAAGTTTATTTTTTGCATCTTTGTTATTGAGAATTTTTATATATCTACGCACTGAATAGAATCGACCTTTTACAGAAGGTAGCCTTAAATAAGGTAACAGTACTTGTTTCTTCCAGAATGAAAACCCAACTAAGTCAATATTACCTCTAAGTTTATTATTGAGTGTTTTGATTTTGATTAAATAGTTAATAACATCAAAAATAGTTCCTTTTTTGCCTGTATAAGGATTAATGTATTTACAATATAATATGTAGCTTGCGATAAAAAGCTCTAAGACTGTGGCTTGAGTTCTTCTATCATTTGCTCGTAAATGGTTTATATTTTTATGTCGATCATCAGTACATCCCCAACCAGCATACCAAGGTAAACCAAAGGTAACAACATGTTTACCCAATAAAAGTGCTTCAAATCCCATATGCGATGTAACGACATACACTTTATCAAAATGTTTAAGCAATGAAAGAGGGTTTACATCTTCACTAAATAACATAACAGACTTTTGGTTAACTATTTGAGTTAAATAACCTTTTTTATATCCATTAATTACATCTGTATGGGTTTTTACATAAATTGTTGAAAGTGGGTTCTCATTGACTGCGCAATTTAGCATTGATATAAAGGTTTGTTGATTTGCTCCACCTAGCTCGACAGCCATATCTCCAAATGTTTGATCAATAACTAATACTTTTTTATTTTTATTATTGGTTTTATCCTCGAAACCACAAAAATCAGGTGCATGATTATATTTTGATAACTGTGCTTCAATAATTAATTTTAATGCAAAGGTTGCTTCATTTATATATTTATTTAAATTTGTTTTATTTTTAATTAATATTTCTAATTCTGAAGGCTTTCTAGAATCATAATAAATTCCAATTCTATCGGCAATAAGTGATAGTGGAGGATAGCCTTCTAGACCTAAACCAATAGAACGTAAAAAGCCATCTTCAAGAGCAATAAATGGTAGTAAATGTTTAGTTGCATATGCCCTAGCTTTTATTGTTGTTGGGCGATATCCCCACCCTGCAACTGCATCAATTTTCTTCTTAGTATTTTTTTTACTAAATGACAGATCAGAAAAAAAGTGATTAATACTTTTTATTGTCAGGATTTTTTTTGAAAAGACTAGAACATTTTTCATTTAGAATAATTCTATTAATAATAAGCTTATGTAATTTTTTGTTGTTTATTATGGTAAATATAAGCTTGTTCAATTGTATCAAATTGATATAAGTAACCAGCATCAAGCACCATAGCTTTATCACAATAATTTTTTATAGCATTCATATTATGTGAAACTAAGATAAGAGCGCGATCTTTTTTATTTTCAAATAATTCTGTTTTACATTTTTCTGTAAATCTAGAGTCACCAACAGCAATTACTTCATCAATTAAATAACAATCAAACTCAATTGATAAAGACAACGCAAAAGCTAAACGAGCTTTCATGCCAGAAGAGTATTTTTTTATTGGTTCATATAAATAATCACCTAATTCCGCAAAATTTTCAACATACTCTTTCGTTTTTTCGATATTACATCCATAAATTCGACAAATAAATCTTAAATTATCCATTCCCGTCAAACTACCTTGAAAAGCACCAGAAAAAGCTAATGGCCAAGAAATTGACATATTCCTTATTATTGAACCTGTAGTTGGTTTTTCTATTTCACTTAGAAGTCTAATTAGTGTAGATTTACCTGCACCATTACGTCCCAAAATGCCAATTTTTTCTCCTCTATATAATGAAAAATTGATATTATTTAGGACTGTTTTATATCCTTTTCTTGTTGAGTACCGTTTACCTACATTTTTAACAATAATCATCAATTATCCTCAAGAATATAATTCTCATTAATTTTTACCATGGTTAATCCCACAAATAATAAAACTATATTACAAAAAACTAAATAACTTACACTTTGATGTGTTATAGTTGAGGGGCCAAAATAACCTGCTCTAAACATTTCTGTTCCATTAATTGGTGGAATATAAAGCAGTAACTTTTGTATTTCATGGGGAAAGGTATCAACCCAAAAGAAAGCTCCAGATAAAGGCATAAGGATAAAACTTAAAGTACCCCACATTTTATCAAAAGCACCATATTTGGCAGATAAAACAAAAATGATTAGACCTAACCCCAGAGAAAACCAACACATCAACCCCCATGCACATAACATATAAAAAGGATCATAGGGTATAGCAATTAGCCCAGCAAAAATAAAAATTGATATAACAAAAACTTGAGCAGCACTTGCCCCAATCACTTCAAGAAATACACGTGCATAGACTAGATCTAAAATTTTGATATTACGATGATATAACAATGCTTTATTGGCAGTTACTGAACCTTTTGCTCGAGATGAAGCATTACGCCACATCATTACCATTGGATAGCCTGTTAATACAAATGCAATAATATTAAGATTGGATACAGAATTTATTTTAAAAAAAAACCACATTAAGCTTATTAACAACGTTAACGACATAGGTTCAACAAATAGCCAAAGAAAACCGATATTATTACGTCCATAACGGGTAATTATTTCCCTTAAAATTAAAGCATTCAATACATTAATTTGTATTTTTAATGAACGCATAAATGATGTTTTACTAATTACTTCCGTCATCAATCTTTATGTTCTCTTATACCAGCTGAAAGTAAATTAATAATACCATATACTAAAAAGCTAATTATAAAAGTTGCAATGATATTATAAATGCGTGCGGGTTTAAATGATACATCTGATATACTCGGCTGCTCTATTCGCTCTAGATAAAGTTGCTTTTTAGTTATTTCCACCTGAGCATTACGTAATGATAATGTGGCTGCCTCAAATTGTTGTTTAGCAACCGTATTATTAATTAATATCTGTTGATACTCAGCTAAATTAGCATCTCTATTTTTATTTCTTTGAAATTCAGCTAGAGCATGAGCTTCTTTCTTCATCTGTGATTCAGCATTTTTCAGTTCTGCTAGCGATGCGGTTATGAGATCTTGTTTGGCTCGTAAATTTATTTGGTTTACAAAACCTTCAGCTTGTTTTAATAATTGTTCATTTATTTTGAATGCATCTTGCATATCAAAAGCATTTACACTAATTGTAGCAATACCTGTAGAACTGTCAAAATTGACACTTATCATATTACTCATGTATCGATAGAAATATTCTTTTTTATTATACGAGTCAAGATTAAATCCATTAAATCGAGATATTATATCGCCTTTTTGAGTATACCACTTTTGTACTGGTAAAACTTTTTCAACAGAGGATAGAGCATCTCTAGATTTTATATATGACAAAACAACATATGAATCATCATTAGAGCGTGAAATTCCAACTTTTGAAAAAAAACTTCCCAATCCTCCCAATGATGATTGAGTATCCGAAGAACGTATAATATATGTTGCTTCAGATGTATAAATATTTTCAGCAATTAATCCAAAATAAATTATCGATAATAAAGTTGGTAATGATACAATTAGATGTAATAACCAACTTTTTTTTCTTTTAAAATTTAAAAACATAAAATCTCACGAGTGCAATAATTAAAAACTTATTCACTAATCTGGTTAATTTGATTAACAACTCCAACACCTGGTGAGAAAATCGCATATAAGAATTTTTGTAGTTCTAGAATTGGTGCAGATGCAACATAAACAATATCATTATTCTTAATTTGAAAATTCTTCATTATGAAGAATGAATTAGGATTATTTAAATCTATTTGGTAAACAGTTGGTACAAGCTCTTTCTTATTATCTATCGACAAAGTGTCTTGATATCTAAACACAAAAACACCTCGGGCATCAGATTGACTATCTCGTAAACCACCAATACGAGCTAATGCTTGTGACAAATTAATTCCAACAGCTTCAAATCTGACTTCTTTTGTTGAGCCTATTGCCCCCATAGAAATAAAAGAACTAGGCTTATTAATCAAAGTAATAACATCATCTTTTTGAAGATGAACATTAAATTTAGGATTAGATAATACTAAACTTAGTGGAATTTTATTAACTTTATTATTCCTAGTGACTTGTATTAAAGTATCTTTAATATCATACATATTGCTACCTAACATGGTAACGGCATCTAATAAACGCTCCCCCTTAGCTGTTATAGGCATTTTACCACTAAATTTATCACCAATAACTGTAACATTTGAAGAACGTTTTTCTAAAACAGTGACAATTACTTGGGGTCTATTTGCAATTCCAGATAACTTTTCAATTATTTCTTTTTGTAGCTGAGTGGGAGTTTTATTAGCAACTTTCACATTTCCAACAAACGGCAAAGAAATAAACCCTTTAGAATCAACAATTACTATTGGTAATTCAGTTAATCCAGTTTTTGGAGCACCTGTATCACCTGAACCTACAAACAGTATTGCTGGAGGGGTTTCAATTACAGAAATCTTTATACTATCGCCTTTACCTATATTATCAACTTTTTTATCTTGGCTATCCCTTTCATTAATAAGCTTTGTAAAGTTAAATAAATTAGTTTGCGCTTCTTTTATAGAATCAGATGAAATATTTAAATCAACGATTTTTACTTTATTATAAATTTTATCTAATTCAGCATGTTGTTTATTTATATTTTTTATAGATAAAAAATTTGGTCCTGAATGAGGTAAAACAGTACAACCACTCAAAATAATTGCTAGCGTTATTGGAAGAAGGGACGGTAATTTCAAAATAAATTTCCTTACTCATCAATTAATTATATATTTTTAAAAGTTTTGGATTAGAAATTTACACATGTATTTTAGTTGATAAAATATATTTAATTTTATTTATAATTAAAAAATAGGTAAATTTACTGCAAACATGCATTGGAGGAGACCCTATCAGCTACATCCCACACACATGTATTTTACTTTGGCTGCTTCCTTCCGGACCTGACCTAGTGAGCAAAAAAATGTTGCAAGAGAACCCATAGAGCCTCCATTGAATCGGAGGTATCATACTCGAATTATTAATTTTTTACAACTACTTTTTAGTATAACACAACTGTTCGGCTTTTCTTTAGATGCTATATCAAAAGAAAAGCCATTATTTGAAATGATAGTATGTAATTAAGAAATTAGATTACTAGATTTTTCTCAACACGCTCTCTAAATTTTATACCTGGTCTAAATGTAACAACTCTACGAGCTGAAATATCAACACTTTCACCTGTTTTTGGGTTTCTACCTGGGCGTGAATTTTTATCACGTACTGTAAAATTACCGAATCCAGATAATTTAACTGGTTCACCTTTTTCTAAAGCCACCCGAATCTCTTCAAAAAATAGCTCTACAAGGATTTTAGATTCTTGTCGATCAATATTAAATTTTTCGGCAAGACGATCTGCAATATCTGCTTTAGTTAATGTCATATTATTATTCTCTTAATAGGGCTTTAAAACGATTTTGTAAGGTAGTAACGCATTTGCTTACAATGTTAGTTATATCTTCTTCTTCAAGCGTACGTGATTTATCTTGTAAAACCAAACTAATAGCAATGCTTTTTTGATCTTCTTTGATATTTTCACCTTGATACACATCAAAAAGAGTAACTTTAATAAGTTGCTCACCACCCGCTTTTTTACACTCTAAAATAATATCCGCTGCTGGTATTGTATTTGAAACAATAATAGCTATATCACGTTTATTTGACGGATACTTGGATAAATCCTGAGCTACAGGTACCTCTTTTTTACTAATTTTAGCTAAATTTATTTCAAAAACAAGCGTTTTACTATTTAAAGACAATTTTTTTTCAATTTCTGGATGCAAGACTCCTAAATGACCTAATAACTCATCATTTAAATAAATCGCAGCACTTTGTCCAGGATGTAAAGCTGGGAGTTCAGATTTTTTAAATTGTATTTGATCACCACACCCTAAAAGAGAAAAAATTGACTCAAGATCACCTTTAAGATCATAAAAATCTACATTCTTTTTAGGGAGTTGCCAGTGTTCTTCGTATAAATTACCAGTAACAATACCAGCTAACATTAACTCCTGACGTACACCAAATTCACAATTTTCATCAGGAATAAAACGCAAACCAGTTTCAAATAATCGGGCACGCGTTTGCTGACGATTTTGGTTATATAGTATCACATCTAATAACCCAGACCAAAGTGATAAACGCATAACTGACATTTCACTTGAAATTGGGTTAGGTAATTTGATTTCTGAATGTTCAGGATATAATATTTGCTGAACTTTTGGATCGACAAAGCTGTATGTTACCGCTTCTTGATACCCTCTATCGACCAATAAATCCTTTACTCTACGTAATGGGATTTGACTTTCTGGTTTTGGTTTCATTACTGATTCAATTTTCAAATTAGCATTTGGGATATTGTTATATCCATAAATGCGGGCAATTTCTTCAACTAAATCCTCTTCAATTTGTAAATCAAATCGCCAACTTGGTGATTTTACAATCCAAATGTTATTGTTATTGTTATATTCAACTTCACAACCAAGTCTGTTTAAAATATCACTGATCTTTTGTGTTTCAATTTTATAACCAATGATACGATCAATTTTATTGCGGTGTAACTCAATAGTTGCCTGTGTAGGAAGATCATTTTGATTTGTGACATCAATAATTGGACCTGCTTCACCACCACAAATTTCAATTACTAATTGACTAGCTCTTTCCATTGCCACCAACTGTAAAGCAGGATCAACGCCACGCTCATAACGGTGAGAAGCATCGGTATGTAGACCATACTCACGAGCTTTTCCTATTATTGCTAATGGATTAAAAAATGCTGACTCAAGAAAAATATCTTTAGTTGATTGTGTTACGCATGATTTTTCACCGCCCATAATTCCTGCTAATGCCAAAATTTTTTGGTGATCAGCAATAACTAAGGTTTTATTATTAAATTTAACTTCATTACCATTGAGTAAAACTAGTTTTTCATTTTCTTTAGCATAACGGACAACAATGCCCTTTTCTATCTGAGCCAAATCGAAGGCATGCATTGGATGACCAAGCTCTAATAACACATAGTTAGTAATATCAACAACGGCATCAATTGAACGAATCCCACCTCTACGTAATTTTTCTTTCATCCAAAGCGGTGTTGTAGCATTAACATTAATATTTTTTATAACTCTACCCAAATAACGTGGCGCAGCTTTAGTTTCATCAACCTGAATGGGTAATGTATCGGTCATTGTTGTCGGAACGCTGTCTACTTTCATTTCTTTCATAACTATATTGTTAACTGCAGAAATATCTCTAGCAATCCCAACAATACCAAAACAATCTGCACGGTTTGGTGTTACACTAATATCAATTATTACATCATTAAGATTTAAATATTCGCGAATATCCATACCTAAAGGAGCATCATCAGGTAATTCAATAATACCATTATGTTCATCAGCAATCCCTAATTCTGAGTATGAACATAGCATGCCTTCTGACGGTTCACCTCGTAACTTAGCTGATTTGATTTTAAAATTACCTGGTAAAACAGCTCCCACTGTAGCACATGCAACAGTCAAACCTTGTCGGCAATTTGGTGCTCCACAGACAATATCAAGTAATTCTGGTTTACCTATATCAACTTTTGTAACACGTAATTTATCTGCATTTGGATGCTGCATACATTCAACAACTTTGCCAACAACCACACCAGAAAAATCACCTGCAACCTTTTCAATATCATCAACTTCTAAACCAGCCATTGTTAATTGATCGGCTAGCGTTTCGCTACTAATTTCTGGATTGATCCATTCACGTAGCCAACTTTCACTAAATTTCATGCTTTGATCTCCAGAATCAATTAAATTGTTTTAAAAAGCGTAAATCATTTTCAAAGAAAGAACGTAAATCAGTGACACCGTAACGTAACATAGTTAATCGTTCTATCCCCATGCCAAATGCAAAACCGCTATATACTTCAGGATCAATACCAACATTACGTAATACATTAGGGTGAACCATTCCACAACCTAATACTTCTAACCATTTACCATTTTTAGCTTTAATATCAACTTCGGCTGAAGGTTCAGTAAATGGGAAATAGCCTGGTCTAAAACGAATTTCCATATCATCTTCAAAAAAGCAATGTAGGAAATCGTGTAATAATCCTTTTAAATGAGTAAAGCTGATATCTTTATCAACAAGCAACCCCTCCATTTGGTGGAACATTGGTGTGTGAGTTTGATCGTAATCATTACGGTAAGTCCGCCCTGGAGCAATAATTCGAATCGGTGGTTTTTGATTTTCCATTGTACGAATTTGTACGGTTGAGGTTTGTGTTCTTAATAATCGTTTTGCATCAAACCAAAATGTATCGTGATCAGCACGAGCTGGATGATGAGCAGGAATATTTAATGCATCAAAATTATGGTAATCGTCTTCAATTTCTGGGCCTGTTTCAACAACAAACCCTAATTCACCAAAAAAATCGACTAAGCGATTGATTGTTTTAGTAACGGGATGCAATCCACCTAATTCAAGAGTTTTACCTGGTAAAGTAATATCTATTGTTTCATTAGCTAATTTTGCATCAAGAGCCTGACGCTCTAAAAAATTGCGCTTTTGATTTAATATTTCAACGACTTTTTGTTTTGCGTCATTGATTTTTTGACCGACTGCTGGGCGCTCATCAGCAGGAACATCACGTAATGAGGCCATATGCATTGTAAAATGGCCTTTTTTACCAAAATATTCTACTCTAATTTGTTCGATCATATTAATGTCATTAGCACTTTCAATAGCGGATTTGGCTTTATTTACCAGTTCAACTAATTGAGACATACAGTTCTCCTGCTTATTGTTCATTATATAAAAAAAGCCTCTTTTTGAGGCTTTTATAATCATTTTTTGTTTTTTCTTTGCCTCACGAATTAGTATTACTAAAGAAGCCAAAAAAGAAACAAAAAACAACTAAATTCATAATTAAATTACTCTTTATGATAAAAATCAAAAATTAAAATAATAAAAGCCGAGATAACTCGGCTCTCATAAATATTATAGTGCAGCCTTAGCTTTTTCAACTAATGCAGCAAATGCATTTTTATCAAATACTGCAATATCAGCAAGGATCTTACGATCGATCTCAATTGAAGCTTTCTTTAAACCATTAATAAAACGGCTATATGAAAGACCACATTGGCGTGCTGCAGCATTGATACGCACAATCCATAATTGACGGAATTGACGTTTACGTTGACGACGGTCACGGTAAGCATACTGCCCAGCTTTGATTACAGCTTGGAAAGCAACACGATACACACGTGAACGAGCACCATAATAACCTTTTGCTTGTTTTAAAATTTTCTTGTGACGTGCACGAGCAATAACACCACGTTTAACACGAGCCATAAACTATATCCTCTAAATAATTAACCAATAAATTAAGCGTATGGAACACACGCAGTAACTAAACCTAAATCGCCTTTTGACACAGTTGTCAAACCACGTAAATGACGTTTACGTTTGGTTGATTTTTTAGTTAAGATATGACTCTTGTTAGCTTGCTTATGCTTAAAGCCACCAGAAGCTGTTTTTTTAAAGCGCTTTGCTGCGCCTCTTACAGTTTTAATTTTAGGCATTTTATTAATTTCCACTTCGCATTGTTAATAAAAATAAAATAATGGTGTAACTTTCAATAAATCAAAAATTAGCTTGTAAAACCATTATTTCTTCTTCGGCGCTAGCACCATAATCATTTGTCGACCTTCAATCTTAGTTGGATAAGATTCAATAATCGCCAAATCAGCTAAATCCTTTTTAATACGATCAAGCATTTCAGAACCTAACTGTTGGTGAGCCATTTCACGACCACGAAAACGTAACGTGACTTTAGCTTTATCGCCATCTTCAAGAAAGCGAATCAGGCTGCGGAGTTTTACCTGATAGTCGCCTTCGTCTGTACCAGGTCGGAACTTAATTTCCTTAACCTGAACAACCTTTTGCTTTTTCTTCTGCTCTTTTGTTGCTTTACTCTTTTCATAGAGGAACTTGCCATAATCCATAATTCGACAAACAGGTGGCTCTGCATTAGGGCTTATTTCAACTAAATCTAAAGTTGCTTCTTCAGCTTGTTTTAAAGCTTCATCTAAGCTTACTATACCGAGCTGCTCACCATCGACGCCGGTTAACCTCACCTCACGAGCTGTAATTTCATCATTGATTTTATGTGCTCGTGTTGACTGAATTCGTTTACTGACTTTAATATCTCATTCCTCCAAATTAATTTATCATTAATTCATTTGTTCTAATGAACGACTATGAATTTCGTTAAGCAACAATTCTATAACATGTTTCACTTCAAAGCTACCAAGATCTTTACCTTGACGAGTTCGAACTGAAATTGTTCCTGATTCCATTTCTTTGTCTCCACAAACAAACATATAAGGAACACGTTTTAGAGTATGCTCGCGAATTTTAAACCCTATTTTCTCATTTCTCAAGTCCGCTTTTGCTCTAATGCCAACTTTTTGTAATTGTGCGGTTAATTGTTTGGCATATTCAGCTTGATTATCGGTAATGTTAATTACTGCAACTTGCAATGGAGCAAGCCAAGTAGGGAAAAGACCTGCACAGTTTTCAGTCAAGATACCCATAAAACGCTCCATAGAACCTAAAATAGCTCTATGAATCATAACCGGGACATGACGTTCATTATCTTCACCTACATAAGTCGCATCTAAACGTTCAGGTAGCATAAAATCAAGCTGAACTGTACCGCATTGCCATGCTCTACCTAAACAGTCATGCAAGGTAAATTCTATTTTTGGGCCATAAAAAGCGCCTTCACCTGGTAAATATTCGAATTCAATGCCATTTTCTGTTAAACATTCAGCTAAATCTTTTTCAGCAAGATCCCAAGTTTCATCCTTACCAATTCGTTTTTCAGGACGGGTTGATAACTTAACAGTAATATCATTAAAACCGAAAGTACTATAAGTATCATAAACCATTTTGATACAGCTATTTACTTCACTGCGAATTTGATCTTCAGTACAAAAGATATGTGCATCATCTTGTGTAAAACCTCGAACGCGCATCAAACCATGTAAAGATCCTGAAGGTTCATTACGATGGCAACTACCAAATTCCGCCATACGTAATGGTAAATCACGATAAGATTTTAAGCCTTGATTAAAAATTTGTACATGTCCTGGACAGTTCATTGGTTTAATACAATATTCACGATTTTCAGAAGAAGTAACAAACATTAACTCTTTATAATTACCCCAGTGACCTGTTTTTTCCCACAAAACACGATCCATCATAAATGGACCTTTTACTTCTTGATAATCGTATTCTTTCAATTTAGTGCGAACAAAAACCTCAAGTTCACGGAAAATAATCCAACCATCATTATGCCAAAACACCATACCAGGCGCCTCTTCTTGCATATGATAAAGATCTAGTTGCTTACCAATTTTGCGATGATCTCGTTTAGCGGCTTCTTCTAAAAATTGTAAATAGCTATCAAGTTGTTTTTTATCTGCCCATGCTGTTCCATAAATACGTTGTAACATTTTATTATCACTGTTACCGCGCCAATAAGCTCCAGCAATTTTTTGCAATTTAAAATGATGGCAAAAACGCATATTAGGTACATGTGGTCCACGACACATATCAATATATTCTTCGTGATGATAAAGAGCTGGTTTTGAATCTTTTGGAATATTTTCATCTAAAATAGCAATTTTGTATGGTTCATGTCGCTCCCAAAAAACTTCTCTAGCGCGCTCCCAACTAACCACTTCTTTTTTTACTTCATAATTTTTTTTAGCCAACTCATGCATGCGTTTTTCTAGTGCATCAAGGTCTTCCTGAGTTAAAGAGTGATCTAAATCAACATCATAATAAAAACCATTATCAATTGTTGGACCAATAGCCATTTGTGTATTAGGCCATAGTTGTTTAATTGCGTGACCCAATAAATGTGCACAAGAATGACGAATAATTTCGAGTCCATCTTCATCTTTGGCTGTAATGATGGCTAATGTTGCATCTTGATCAATGACATCACAGGCATCTTTACGCTCGCCATTTACACGCCCAGCTATACAAGCTTTAGCAAGACCTGCTCCAATACTTTGAGCAACTTCTAAAACAGTAACGGGTTTATCGAATTGACGTTGGCTTCCGTCAGGAAGAGTAATAATTGGCATAACAAATCCTTATAACAGTGGTGCGCCACACGAAAGCGCACTTGCTTACTTAAAAAATAGGTCGAATATACTACCACTTATCATCTGGATTTAAAATAGAAAGAATCATATTAATATGAAGCTTAATAAATATACTAAAACACATAGTTACCGGAAACTTTTTTACAAATAAATGGTTATTTTTGTATAACAAAGATTATAATCATTAACTAATAAAAGTTTATAATATGAACACATATGCTATGAATATTTGGATTGATGCTGATGCCTGCCCTAACCCAATTAAAGAGATTTTATATCGAGTTGCAAATCGAAAAGCAATAAATACAACATTAATTGCAAATCAATGTTTAACTATCCCCTTGTCACCTTATATTAAAACTTTATTAGTTGAAAAAGGATTTGATGTAGCAGATAGAAAAATAATTGAGTCGGTTCAAAAAAATGATTTAGTTATTACCTCAGACATTCCACTTGCATCCGAAGTTTTAAATAAAAATGCATTAGTGCTCACGCCACGAGGTGAACAATATACACTAGATACAATTAAAGAACGATTAATTATGAGAGATTTTATGGAAACCATGCGAGCAAGTGGAATACAATCTAAAGGTTCAGCTCCATTTTCCAGCAAAGACCGAGAAAAATTTGCTAATCAGCTTGATATATTACTTAATTCAACATCGAAATGAATTTAATAACTCTTTTAAATCGAGCAGCCAAATTAGCAAAACTAAATTTTTAGAAATAGCTCTCTGCTTTTGAATGGTTTTGATCCTACATAAGGTTTCAACGCCATCCTAGTAAAGCGTTTAGCTGCTTTTAACGTATCGATATTATCAAATTGACGTTTTCCTAAAGCTAAAACCTGCTCGCCAGTAAAGCTGATGCTATTTTGTAATAAACTACTGATAAATCCTTTTTCCGATTGATATTGATAATACATCGATTTAACAATGTCATCGCCAGTTACACAGCAGTGAAAAAAATCAACGTGATATCCTAAATTTTCTAATAACGATAATTCAAAAGCTCGCAACACATTTTCAGCAGGAACCTGTTGGGCTAATTGTTGCAGACTTTTTAGATAATCATCAAAAAGAGTTGGCAATTCTGCTTCTGCAACTAAAACTCGATGTAATAGTTCATTTAAATAAAATGCGCTATACAAAAAAACAGATACCAATGGCAATGCAAGCGACATAGCTTCAACCTGACGCAATGTTTTTATTTCACCTTGGCCTGAGTATTGCACAATAAGTGGAGTAAAAGGTTGCAACATACCTTTCAAGGCAGAGCTTTTTCGTTTAGCACCTTTAGCTAATACCTTTACTTTTCCGATATTTTCAACAAATAGATCGACTAATAAACTAGTTTCAGTATAAGAACGAGTATGTAGTATAAATGCTCTTTGCCAATTTTCCATTCAAAATACCTTTCAATTACACTACTGTTTCTTGGTTAATAATTGTATCTGAGTAAAATTTAGATAAATCTATGAAATTTTCAACTGAAATTTAGTTGAAGATCCGATATAATCAATGTAAACAATAGGATTATAGGATAAATAAAAGAGGAACTATGGATCTTTTTTCAATAATTTTACTACTAGTTTTAATTGTATCACTTTCTGGTGTTGTTATTAAAATGCTACCAATACAAATCCCATTGCCTCTAATGCAAATATTATTAGGTTGTATATTGGCTGCCTTTGGAGTTTATGTCAAATTTGACCCAGAGTTATTTCTTGTTTTATTCATTCCACCTTTACTCTTTGCCGATGGGCGCAAAACATCGGTAAAAGATTTTGTGCACAATGTTAGAGAAATTGTTGGGCTAGCGCTAGTTTTAGTTGTAATAACAATTGTAGCTGTTGGTTATTTACTTTATTGGATGTTACCAAAAGGAATCGATCTAGCTGCAACATTTGCATTAGCAGCAGTTTTATCGCCAACAGATGCCGTAGCATTAAGTGGAATTGTAGGTAAAGGTCGTATTGAAAAAGAAAAGATGGAAATCATCGAAGGTGAAGCATTGATGAATGATGCTTCAGGTTTGGTTTCTTTAAAATTTGCTATTGCTATTGCCGTTGGTGATGCAGTATTCAATATCTTTGATGTTAGTGTCCAGTTTTTTGTAGTTGCTATTGGTGGATTAGCTATTGGTGTTTTATTTACTTGGTTATATGCACGTATCTTACGTAAAATAAATAAGCTTACTCACAATGATCCCGCTATTCAAATAGTATTACTATTTTTACTACCTTTTGCCGCCTATATCATTGCTGAGGAATGTCATTGCTCTGGTATTTTAGCAGCAGTAAGCGCAGGTATGACAGTCAATCATTCTGGTATGATGCGAAACGCACCTTTAACTGCACGTTTGCAATCAGATAGTACATGGTCAATGTTAACCTTTGTGTTTAATGGATTTGTATTTGTTTTATTAGGTATTCAACTACCAAGCATTTTTAATAATACTTTTGTAGAAAACCAAATTGATACCTCAATTGAGGTATGGCAACTATGTTTAATTGTTTTATTCGTTTTTGCTGTATTGATGGGAACTAGATTTGCTTGGTTATGGTCAATGAAACATATGCCAACGATGCCTTTTGGAACTAAGAGACCTCTTGCATTTAGGGCATACTCAACCAGAGATCTTTTAATTTCAACATTTGCTGGCGTTAGAGGAGCTATCACTCTAGCTGGTGTTTTATCTATTCCAATGACAATTAATGGACGTTATCAACTGGTCTTTATTGCGACAGGTATCATATTAATATCATTGATTGCAGCGGTGATAATCTTACCTATCTTGTTACGAGGTAGTGTAATTTTAGATAATTCTGAACAAAAAAATGAAATTTTATCAGTTAAAGGTCAAATGGCAGAAGAAGCGATTATCAGTCTTGAAAAAATGCAAAATAATTTATTGCAAGAAACGTCTGAATCTGGCTTAGATCAGGAAATTATACATGAAATTGGTTCTCGTGTCATTGGTTCATTAAGACGCCGAACTGGACTTAAAGATTTAGAACAAAAAGCACTAGAGGCTGAAAACTTAGAAAGACGTATGCGTCTAGTTGCAATTGGTGCAGAACGTACAGCTTTACTACAAATGAAAGTTCGTAATGAAGTGAGCGAAGAAGTTTATGAACATTTAAATAACGATCTGGATATTTATGAAAAAATGATTTCTGGGGATGCATAAATGATTGGAGCAAAAAGCCAAATTCTAAACAAAATTCATTCACAGTTTGTCAATAAAGCGCCCCATATTTTGGGGCTTACCTTACGATACATTCCTTTTAATGTCAAAAAACAAACCATAGAACAATTATTGAAATTACAATTTGAACATTCTCTACAAGATGGTGATCTAGATTTTTTAGAAAATCGTTGGCTTAAAATTCAAGTTACTGATCTAGAGCTTGTGTGGTTTGTTAGTTTAATCGATAACAAATTAGTTGTTAGCCGGGAAGAAATTGCTGATGTAAGCTTTATAGGTAATGCTAATGATTTGATTATGATAGCAACTAGACGACAAGATCCCGATTCACTATTTTTTCAACGTCGCTTGATTGTTGAAGGTGATACTGAATTGGGGTTATATGTAAAAAATTTAATGGATTCTTTTGAGTTGGAAGCTATGCCAAAATTTTTAAGGCTAACACTCGAAAAACTAGCAGATATTATCGAAAGTGCACCAACTAATTAAGAATAAATTATACTCATTTTAAATCATTCAAAATTTTGAATTGATTAATTTCTACCTTGCTAATAATAAATTATTCTAAGCCCCCTATAAAATGGGGAAAAGAAGCTGATTATTTTGAGTATATATAATGAAATTTATGAGTTTCTTGACAGAAAACATAAAATATATGGTTACACAATGAAAAATAACCAAGAACAGCCAACTTTTTACTTCCATGATTATGAAACATTTGGAACTCATCCTGCATTAGATCGCCCTGCTCAATTTGCTGGAATTCGAACTGATGAGAATTTTAATATTATTGAAAATCCTTTGGTTATATATTGTTGTCAAACTCAAGATTATCTACCCAATCCAGAAGCGGTACTAATTACTGGCATAACACCTCAAGAAGCTAATAACAAAGGAGTTTGTGAAGCTGAATTTATTCGACAAATTCATCAAGCTTTTAGCAAACCTAATACTTGTATTTTAGGCTATAACAATATTCGTTTTGATGATGAAGTAACGCGTAATCTTTTATATCGTAATTTTTATGACCCTTATACTTATTGTTGGCAACACAACAATTCAAGATGGGATCTACTTGATGTAGTTCGTGCTTGTTATGCGCTAAGACCAGAAGGAATTAATTGGCCAACTAATGATGAAGGTCTACCAAGTTTTCGTTTAGAACATCTAACAAAAGCAAATAACATTAAGCATGAACATGCACATGATGCAATGTCTGATGTTTATGCAACTATAGCAATGGCTAAATTAATAAAAGAAAAACAACCTAAACTGTTTAATTATTTTTTCTCATTACGTAAGAAAAATAAAGTTGCTGAACTTATTGATGTAGTTAATATGACACCAATAGTTCATGTATCAGGTATGTTAGGCAGCCATCGTGGTAATCTATCTTTAGTTTCACCTATAATTTGGCATCCAGTACAAAATAGTGCCGCTGTTATTTGCGATTTAACTGGAGATATAGATCTCTTAATCGATCTACCTGTTGAGCAAATAAAGGAAAGGCTCTACACCAAAACTAAAGATCTACAATTAGGTGAATCACGAATACCTTTAAAATTGGTTCATACCAATAAATGTCCTGTTATTGCACCATTAAAAACATTATTACCTGAAAATGCTGAACGGTTTAACATTGATATAGAGCAATGTTTAATAAACCAACATAAATTGTTAGAAAATCAAAATTTATTACAAAATAAAATGCAGACGTTATTTAATATTGATAATAATAGTCCTATTAATACTATTAACGCTGATGTTGATGCTCAAATTTATGGAAAATTTCTAAATAACCAAGATAAGTTACGCTGCGAGACTATTCGAACAACTCCAATTCATCTATTAGATAGTTTATCATTAACGTTTGATGATCCTCGTTTACCAACACTATTTTTTCGTTATAAAGCGCGAAATTACCCACAAACATTAACAGAGCATGAACAGATTATTTGGAAAGATTATTGTCGCGATAAACTCAACACCCCAAAAATTCAAGATTACTTATTAATATTAGAACAATATGCTGAAACTTATATTCAGCAACCAGAAAAACTAGCAATAATTAAACAACTTTATCATTACTGCCATTATTTAGTTGGTAATTAATTTTGACGAGCGTATCATATAGACAAATAACTTTATGTCACTCTAGCATCCGTCATAATTTATAATTAAGATTAATAGCATTTACGTTATGAAACATTTTCTAGCTAAGCACGCCACCATCAGACATAGACTATATTCTTTATACTATACTCTTTTTAGTTATGGTCGTGGATTGGTCATATTAACTCTTTGTTTATGGGTAGGTAATATTATTTCTAAAATATTACCTATAATGATTCCTGGCAGTATTATTGGTTTATTGATCCTGTTCTTCTTACTTGCATTTCAGTTAATTCCCACTTGCTGGATCAAAAATAGCTGTAACCTATTCATGCGTTACATGACATTGTTATTTATTCCTGCAGCAATGGGGATTATGGATAATTATTCACTTTTATTACAAAATTGGGTTCCGATTATATTTGGCTGTGTAGGTGGTTCTCTTATTGTATTGATTCTAACTGCATTTTTGACGGAACAATGTCATAAAGTCGCAGCAAAAAATACAATTTCATCACCAAAAGGTGAGGTCAATCAGCTATGATATGGATGCTATCATTAACGCTTTTTATTTTCTTCATTATTAGAAAAATATCATTTAAAATAAAAAATCCGTTATTTAATCCCCTAGTGATTACGGTCATAGTATTAATTCCAATTTTACTGATAACAAACACCAGTTATACACAATACGTTGACAACGTACAAATCATTAATAACCTATTGCCTTATTCTGTTGTTGCTCTCGCCTATCCTTTATATGAACTTATCCCCCAAATTAAAGCGCGTTGGAAGTCAATAATGATTATTACTTTTACCGCATCGCTTGCTTCAATGATAACCGGTGTTTGTATTGTATTTTGGTTAGGTGGAAGTATCGAGATTGCTGCATCTGTGCTACCTAAATCTGTTACTACTGCCATTGCAGTAACAATTGCAAGTAATCAAGATGGTGTACCGTCAATAGCTGCATTATGCGTGATATTAGTTGGAACATTAGGCGGTATATTTGGACATCAAATATTAAATTTAGTAAGAATAAAATCAGCACCAGCAAGAGGATTAGCTATCGGTGCTGTTTCACATGCTGTCGGCACTGCCCGTTGTATTGAAGTTGATTATAACGAAGGTGCGTATAGTTCGTTATCATTAGTTTTATGTGGTGTTATGACCTCATTGACAGCACCTTTTTTATTTCCAATAATGGTATTTATTTTTAACTGGTTTTAGCATGAAATTAAAAAAGCTTATTGCTTATATTGCTAGTTTCTGCTTGATTTCAATAACTGCTATTGTGGTTTTAGATTATTGGGTCAGCTATAAAACAGCTCCTTATATTTATCATGATGAAAACAAACTTCCTTACCGAACTATTGGTGTTGTACTTGGAACATCGAAATATGTTCGAGGAGGAGGTTTAAATGATTTTTATCGTAATCGTATTGATGGAGCAATTGATCTTTATTGGCAAAACAAAGTTGATTATTTATTATTAAGTGGTGATAACGCTCTTTTAAGCTACAACGAACCAATTACTATGAAGAAGGATTTGATAAAAGCTGGAATTCCTAGCAATGTGATCGTTTTGGATTATGCAGGTTTTAGAACTTTCGATTCGGTGGTTCGTGCCAATAAAGTATTTGATGCAAATAATTTTACTATTATCACTCAAGAGTTTCATTGCGAACGAGCTATTTTTATTGCACTTGCACAAGACATACAAGCGCAATGTTTTGCTGTACCCTCCCCTAAAAATATGAAGTTAGTCCGTATCCGCGAAATGTTTGCGCGTGTTAGTGCATTTATTGATCTTTATATTCTAAAAAAAGAACCTAGATATCTTGGTCCTGTAATTCCTATTTTATCTAATGCTCAATAACCATCCTAAATAACAAAAGATTGTAAAAACTTTCAGGAAAGTGCATCTTTAAGTATAAAAACCAGACAAAAGAGGACTTGTCTAATAAATTAGATTGCATTTTTATGCAGAAAAAAGTAATATTTAATCAACTTTAGCATCAAAAAAATGTATAACTAACAATGAATATTGAATTAAACCATATTAACTGTTTTTATGGTAAACATCAGGCCTTAAATGATGTTTCACTCTGCTATCCACTTGGTGAAACCATTGTATTACTTGGTCAAAGTGGAGCAGGAAAAAGCTCTTTATTAAAAGTTTTTAACTTACTTGAAATACCTAGATCAGGGCAGATGACTATTGCTAACACTCATTTTGATTTTTCTGAAAAAATTAGTGAATCAACAATTAGACATCTCCGTAAAAATGTAGGCATGGTATTTCAAAACTATAATTTATGGCCGCATTTGACGGTACTAGAAAATTTGATTGAAGCACCTTGCCAAGTATTAAAGTTATCTAAAAAAGAAGCTTGCGATAAAGCAATGGCGATATTACAAAGATTGCAAATTGATGATATGGCACAACGCTACCCGCTTCACCTCTCAGGTGGACAACAGCAACGTGTCGCTATTGCTAGAGCGTTAATGATGGAACCTCAAATATTATTATTCGATGAACCTACAGCAGCATTAGATCCAGCAATTACATCGCAAATTGCCGAAATTATCAATGAGCTATCTCAAACAGGTATTACACAAATTATAGTTACGCATGAAGTTGATTTTGCACGCAAAATTGCTTCACAAGTAATTTATATGGAGCAAGGTAAAATTATTGAGCGAGGACAACTCGAATGTTTTGCTCATCCTAAAACTGAAGAGTTTAAAGCTTATTTGTCACATTAATTAAAATAAAATTAGGTGGATATATGAAAAAAACGTTACTAGCCATTTGTCTTGCAGGAACAGCTTTTGTAGCTCAAGCAGCAGACACCTTAACAATCGGAACAGAAGCAACTTATGCGCCTTTTGAATTTACTAATGAAAAAAATGAAATCATCGGCTTTGATATTGATGTGATTAATAAGATTTGTGATGAAATAAAAGTTTCATGCAAAATTGTCAATCAATCATTTGATGGTTTAATTCCTAGCTTAAAAACTCGTCGAATTGATGCTGCTATAGCCGGAATTGATATTACGCCAGAACGACAAAAACAAGTTGATTTTACTAAAATTTATTATGATGATAGCTCAATCCAATTTGTTACATTGAAAGATACATTGACTAGTCTCGATCAACTAAAAGGTAAACGAGTTGGTCTACAAAAAGGAACAACTTATCCTAAATATTTAAGTGATAAATTCCCAGATATGAAAGCGGTTAGCTATGATAGTTATCAGTACGCTATTTTAGATTTAAAAGCGAAGAGAATTGATGCAATAGTTTCAAGCTCAATCGTAGCTGGCGAATGGCTAGGCAAAGAGGCAGATATTGTTGCTTTAAGCGATAAAATCACTGACCACGACTATTTTGGTGAAGGTTTAGGAATTGCTATCCGTAAGGGGAACGAAAAATTACTTAACCAATTCGATCAAGCAATAGATAAATTAAAAGCTAACGGTGAGTTAGATGCTATCTATAAAAAATGGTTTAATAAATAAACTATATTTTTAAATAAATATAACAATGATAATCTCGCCGCATTATCTTGCGGCGAATTTATTTTTTAAATTAACCTTGGTTTTTTTATGTTTGATTTTTTTGCAAATAAAATGATATGGATCTCATCGTTAATGGATGGGTATATTTTGCCGCTTATACAAGCAACAGGTATCACATTATCATTGGCCTTTGTATCATTAATTATCGGAATTGTTTTCGCTTTAATTTTCTCAATACTAGAATCTGTTCCATTTAAACCCGTTGCGTGGGCAATGTCCTTATTTAACTTAACAATTCGCGCGTTACCTGAATTATTAATTGTGGTAGCTATTTATAACGGATTACCACTATTATTAATATTATTAAATGATGGTTTCACAATCGATCTTTATTATTTGTCGTTGACGATACAATTAGATATTCAAGATTTTAATATTAGTCCTTTTTTATGCGGTGTTGCAGCACTATCACTTTTATACGCTGTTTATGCCTCTCAAACGTTACGCGGTGCATTTAAAGCAATTTCTAACGGACAAAAACAAGCAGCTCAAGTACTTGGGTTAAGTAAATCACGCACGTTTCTTCGTATTATAATGCCACAAATGTGGCGTCATGCCTTGCCTGGATTAAGTAATCAGTGGTTAATTTTGTTAAAAGACACCGCATTAGTTTCAGCAATTGCAATTGATGATTTAATGATGCAAACCAAAACTATCATCGCGCGAACCAACCAACCTTTTTTATGGTATTTTGTTGCAATGATCATTTATCTAATTATCTCAATTTTAAGTCAAAAGGTTATAACGCGTATTGAAAAACGCTCAACCTATTTTGAACAACCTACATCAGCGAAAAGTTAGTAAGGCCGTATTATGTCTGATAATTTTATTCATTACCTTAACATCATTGCCCAAGGTTTACCCGATACATTAAGTTTAGGTATTTTGGGTATTTTATCTGCTGGATTGATTGCTGCTTGTCTATCATGCATATTGTCATTAAATAACTTTATATTAAATAAAGTTATACGCACATATATCATTATATTTACAGGTACACCTTTACTAGTACAACTTTTACTAATTTATTATGGGCCATCACAATTTAGAGATATTTTAATCAAAATACCGACGTTTTATAACATTATTTCTTCGCCTTGGTTTTGTGCCTATTTAACATTAACACTCAATAGTGCCGCCTATACAACTCAAATTTTTTATGGTTCATTAAAAGCCTTACCTAAAGGACAGTGGCAAGCTTGTGAAGCACTTGGCATGAATAAAAAACAAACTTTAAAAGTTGTTTTGCCTTATGCATTAAAAAGAGCCCTTTCGACTTATTCAAATGAAGTTGTCTTTGTAGTAAAAGGCACAGCATTAGCATCAATGATTCCTGTTATGGATGTTATGGGCTACAGCAATGAATTGAATGCGGATTATTATGATTTCACTATTTTTATTGCTGCTGGGTTAATATATCTCTTGATAAATGGTTTACTTAGCACCATTATGAGGATTATAGAGAAAAAAGCCCTCAAATTTGAAAACTAATATGAGCCAATTTGATTCAGCATCTTTTTTAAAAACAGTTCCACATAAGCCAGGAATTTATCAAATGTTTAATGATAAACAGACGATTATTTATGTGGGAAAGGCTAAAGATCTTAATAATCGCTTAAAAAGTTACTTTAATAATAGTAAAAAAACGCTAAAAACGGATATGCTCGTTAGTCATATCCATCATATTGAATTTACAATTACCAATACCGAAACCGAAGCCTTACTGCTTGAACAGACTTATATTAAAAAGTATCAACCCCGATACAATGTACTGTTAAAAGATGACAAAAGTTACCCTTTTATAAAGTTAAGCAAAGAACAACATCCGCAATTGTCTCTTTATCGTGGTGCGGTCAATCGAAAAAAAGATGAATTTTTTGGCCCTTATCCAAGTGGATATGCAGTAAAGCAAATATTAGCTTTATTACAAAAAACATTTCCAATAAGACAGTGTTTAAATTCAACCTATCGCAACCGAACTCGCCCCTGCCTACAATATCAAATTAAACGTTGCTTAGGGCCTTGTGTGTCTGGATTAGTCAGTGATGAAGATTACCTAGAACAAGTTAACTATGTTAGATTATTTTTATCTGGTCAATCAGATCAGATAATACAAAAAATAACTGAAGATATGCAAAAAGCTAGTAGCGAACTCAACTTTGAAAAAGCAGCGGTTTTGCGTGATCAACTTCAAGCAATAAAACACATTAATGAAAAACAAGCAATATACAATAATAATGATAATCTTGATGTTATTGGATTCCATTATGAATTAGGATTAGCTTGTATCTATGTACTGTTTATTCGGAATGGGCAAACTTTTGGTCATCGATCATACTTTCCTAAAGTACCATCAAATACAGAACTAGAAGAAGTTATAGAAACTTTTTTAGGACAATTTTATCTACAAGGTAACCAGAATAGAAATATTCCGAGAAAAATTTTACTCAATTTTTCATTATCAGATAAACAACCAATGGAAGAGACACTGTCACTTATTGCAGAGCATCAAGTTAAACTCATTGATGAACCTAAAGGAGATAATCTTAAATTACTCAATATTGCAACAGTAAACGCTCAAACTGAAGTTAAAAATAAGCTATTAGAAAATTCTACAATAAAACAACGATATGACGCATTAAAATCTTTTTTGGGAATCGATAAAATTAACCGAATGGAATGTTTTGATATCAGCCACTTTATGGGTAAAAACACGATTGCATCTTGTGTTGTATTTGATGATAAAGGACCTGTTAAATCTGAATTCCGTCGTTATAATATTACTGGTATCACACCTGGCGATGATTATGCGGCAATGGAACAAGTCTTAACGCGCCGTTACAGTAAAAAAGAACTACCCGATGAAAAAGTTCCTGATATTATTTTTATTGACGGTGGTAAAGGGCAACTTAATCAAGCTCTAAAGGTATTTGAACAATTAGAGGTAAATTGGAACAAAAATCATCCTATACTAATTGGTGTTGCTAAAGGAGCTGATCGTAAAGAAGGATTAGAAACCCTCTTTTTTGAAGCTCATGGTACAGGACATTATCTTGATGATCATTCCCCTGCACTATTACTCATTCAGCAAATAAGAAATGCATCACATGATCATGCTATTGTTGGTCAACGTAAAAAAGGGACAAAACAATTAACCGACAGCGCCTTAGAACATATTGAAGGTATTGGCGCTAAAAGGCGTCAAGCACTACTGAAACATTTTGGTGGATTAAGAGAGTTAAAAAATGCCAGTATTGATGAAATAGCGCAAGTACAAGGTATATCAAAACAATTAGCTGAAAAAATTTATCTAAATTTACAACAATAACCCATTGAAAAAATAACATATTTCAGGCAACATAATCATTAAGAAAATACTGTTTTTTATTAATCTATAATGCATTGATTAATAAAATAAAAAAAGAGCTTTTGTCACATGAAAATTAATTTTCCAACATTTTTAACACTATTTCGAGTTATTTTAATTCCTTTTTTTGTGCTGGCATTTTATTTGTTCCCTCATGAATGGTCTGGTTTTTTCTCTGCATTAATTTTTTTAATTGCGGCCGTGACTGATGTATTAGATGGTTATCTTGCTCGCCGCCTAGGACAGACAACCAAGTTTGGCGCATTTTTAGATCCAGTCGCCGACAAAATCATAGTAACAATAGCGCTTGTTTTAATTACACAATATTATCAATCATGGTGGATCTCAATCCCTGCAATTATTATTGTTTCACGAGAAATTATAATATCGGCCTTACGGGAATGGATGGCTGAAATTGGTAAACGTAACAATGTAGCTGTTTCGTCAATTGGGAAAATCAAAACGATAGCACAAATGACAGCATTAACTTGGCTACTTTGGCGTCCTTGTGACATTGTTATTTACGCAGGTCTTGCAGCATTGTTTATTGCAACAGTATTAACGCTATTATCAATGTTGCAATATTTATGGATAGCACATAGCGATTTATTAGAAGAATAATAACTTTTAGTTAATATTTCTACCTAAGCATGTTTTTATTCGAGTAATTTTGTTGATAAATTCTAGTAAACAAAATTACTCATCCCCTTCAAAACCAACCAATAACTTCTATTTAAATTGTTAATCAGTCAAACATTGAGCAATTAAACGATTTATTTAAAATTTTTATTGACTGAAACCATAAGATCGGTAAAATGCACAGCATTCAAAACAAATTACTTTTTAGTAATTAATTTTGAGCCCGGGTGGTGAAATCGGTAGACACAAGGGATTTAAAATCCCTCGGCCTTTTTGGCCGTGCGAGTTCAAGTCTCGCCCCGGGCACCACTTCTTACCTATGCGGGAATAGCTCAGTTGGTAGAGCACGACCTTGCCAAGGTCGGGGTCGCGAGTTCGAACCTCGTTTCCCGCTCCAATTAAAAAGTAATAATTAAGACAAGAGTTAGTGGCAATAATTTTATTTTTAAAGTCCTAATTTAGGTTTAATGATTTTTGTTGTTTGATTCATTTCTAGCATCCCCTTTTGCGTTATAAAATAACTCAAATATCAAATTAAATAAGGACTATTACAAATTACAAATAATCAAATGTAGACAATTTAATCTCTCTTTAAATTTTCAATGCGTCAATAACAGCTCGTAGCGCAGGAGATATATTTCTATTAGGGTAATAGATATACGATGCTTCGAGCTTAAGACTAAAACGCTGTAGCACTCTAATGAAAACGCCTTTTTCTATATCATCCGCTACCAATTCTTCTGGTACATAGGCTAACCCCAATCCCAAGCGAGCAGCTTTAGCTTCCAAATAACTATCAGCAAAAACCCATTTTCCCTCAGGTCGGTGGGTAATTTTTTCGCCATCTTGATAAAGCTCCCACGAGTACAAACTTCCGTCACCAAGCTGATATGCAATGCAAGGATGTGCCACTAAATCTGCTGGTATTTGTGGAAATCCATAGCGACGAAAGTGGTCGGGAGTGCCAACAATTGCCATTTCCATATCTGGGTAAATACGTACAGCAACCATGCCATCGTTAATTTCTGGACCTAGGCGCACACCGGCATCAAATCGCTCAGAAATAATATCAACAAACCTGCTTTCATTGATAAGTTCCAATCGGATATCAGGATAAAGTTGTTGAAAAACCGCTAACTTAGGTAATAGCACTTTATCTATAACATGCTGGCTAGCATTGATGCGAACAGTACCTGATGGAGTATTACGATAATAAGCTAGAGAGGTTAGTCCGTCATTTAATGCATCAAATCCAGACAGTACTTTTTGATAAAATTGTCCACCCGCCTGCGTCAGAGATAATTTGCGCGTTGTGCGAACCAAAAGCTGTAAACCAAGGCGCTTTTCAAGCTCACGGATAGAACGACTTATCCCTGATTGTGCAAGCCCAAGCCGTTTTGCTGCAGCGGTAAAGCTTCCTTCCTGTACAACAATCATAAACAGGTAAAGATCATTGTAGTTTTCTCGCTTAGTTAGCAAAGTATTTTTTTACTCTTATTTATAACAATTTAGTATTAATCTTAGCATTTTTTCCCCACTAATCAATACTATTAATATTAATTATAATAATTACTAATACAATTTCTGCTGTGTTATCTAAATATAACCTAAATCAGTAAAAGAAATGATTAACAAGAGCTTTTAGCAAAATTTGTTCCACCTACTACTATACTATTCACACTAATAAGTGGGGTTATAACTATGAGTACTGATAAGATAAATCAAATTTCACCTTTATCTCTGTTCGAAAAATGGGACAAGACCTTTCCTAAAAGTAAAAAAGTTAATCACCGTAAAGTCGCCTTTCAGAACCGTTATGGAATTATATTAGTCGGCGATCTTTATATTCCCAAAAATCAAAATGAATGCAAATTAGCTGCAATCGCAATCAGCGGCCCTTTTGGTGCAGTAAAAGAACAAGCGAGCGGGCTATACGCTCAAACACTAGCCGAACAAGATTTTATTACGTTGGCTTTTGATCCATCTTATACCGGAGAAAGTGGTGGCTACCCACGTAATGTTGCTTCTCCCGATATCAATACCGAGGATTTTAGTGCTGCAGTTGATTTTCTTGGTCTACAAAAAGAGGTGGATCGTAATCGTATTGGACTGCTCGGCATTTGTGGCTGGGGCGGTATGGCATTAAACAATGCAGCGATGGATACTCGTGTAAAGGCTGTTGCAACGAGTGTAATGTACGATATGAGTCGTGCAATGGCTCATGGGGTTGGTGATAGGAAAGATCGTTATTCAACAGCTGATCGACATTCTGTTTTACAATATCTGAACGAACAACGTTGGGAAGATGCTAAAACAGGTATTCCTACATTAGGTGGACATGATATTTATGTCGATGAAAAAGGTAAAGTCAGTGCTTCTAAACGTATTTTGCCAGAAACATTACCAGGAAATCCGCCTCCAGTGTTGAAAGAGTTTTATAATTACTACCGAATGCCTCGTGGTTTTCATCCTCGTTCTATTAATTCGGTTGGAGCTTGGAATGCAACAATGCCTCTTTCATTTATGAATATGCCACTACTAAGCTATGCAAATGAAATTACTATTCCCACATTAATTGTTACTGGTGAAAAGGCTCATTCTCGTTATTTTGCTGAGGATGCTTATAAAATGGTCGGCGGCAAGGAAAAAGAATTGGTAATTGTTTCTGAGGCAAATCATGTCGATTTATATGACAATACCACAGGAAAAATACCATTTACTAAATTTGAACAGTTTTTTAAGACCAACTTAAAATTATAAGGATAGATATTAGCCATCCTAACAAAATTAGCTGTATTTACTGATGGCTTTTATCATTATATAAATGACAAAAATGTTATTTCTAATATTTTGTTTTTATCAACTTTATAACTACTATATCCAGAAACAACATTTGCCCTTAATGCAAATCGGCCGGTTAAAAAGGTATGAGGATAGAGCTATAATGTCTAAAAAAAATCTCAATATACCAAACAATAAAACATACACACACTGGAGCGGTATATTTTCTATGACGCTATGCGTTTTTGTATTAATTGCTTCAGAATTTTTACCTGTAAGCCTGCTGACACCTATTGCCAGAGATTTACAAATTACCGATGGACAAGCAGGTCAAGGCATTGCTATATCAGGTATACTAGCAGTACTAACTAGTCTGACCATTCATAAATTTACAGGAAACTTAGATCGAAAACTACTGTTACTATTTTTTACGTTTTTAATGGCTTTATCCGGGCTAGTTATCGCTATCACATCCTATTACTTGGTTTATATTCTGGGAAGAGCACTGATTGGTATTGCTATCGGTGGATTCTGGTCAATGTCAGCTGCAACGGCCATTCGTTTGGTGCCACACCATCAAGTACCTAAGGCTCTAGCTATTTTCAATGGCGGTAATGCTCTTGCGACAATTATAGCCGCACCACTGGGAAGCTACTTAGGAGAAACAATAGGCTGGCGTGGAGCATTTATTTGTATCATTCCCCTTGCTATTTTTGCATTTATTTGGCAATGCATTAGCCTGCCTACTATGAAAACCTATAAAGAAAATCAACCTAACAAGCCTATGCTTCAACTGCTAAAAAAACCAATTCTATCTATAGGCTTACTGGCATGTGGATTATTTTTCATGGGACAGTTTACTTTATTCACCTATGTGCGCCCTTTTCTAGAAACAGTGGCTAAGGTAGATAATTTTAATCTATCTTTAATTTTACTTGCTATAGGTGTCGCTGGTTTTATTGGAACAATGGTAATTGCAACCTTTCTGAAAACTAAACTCTATCAAACACTAATGATGATTTCTTTAATAATGACTGTCATTATCATAGGTTTATTTTTAACTAGTAGTCACATCTGGACTGTAGCTACTTTATTCAGTTTATGGGGATTGTTTGCTACGGCCGCACCAACTGGGTGGTGGGCATGGATAGCACAAACATTACCCAAAGATGCAGAAATTGGTGGAGGACTAATGGTTGCAGTAATTCAATCATCAATTGCGATAGGTTCAACGATAGGCGGATTGTTTTTTGATTATCTGGGATGGCAAAGCAATTTTGTATTAAGTGGTATATTATTAATTGGTTCGGTAATAGCAACGTCTATTGTATTTTATAAAAATAAAACAAAAAGTTAAAAAAATTATTTCTCTAATAATCTTTTAGGCTCTATTTTCATCTTTCAGTTGATAAAAGATACCTTAAAGGACAATTTGGGAGTCATAATAACTGTCTACTGGAAAAGATTGCTAAAAAAGCATTATAAGTCATCATTTAACTAAATCATAGCTAGATATTACTATACCAAAATTAATTACTAGAATGTATAAAAACTGAATATTATTAACAACAATATTCGACATTTAATTACATAGGCCTATTATATAATTTGCTAATAGTTAAAAATGTAAAGAAATTTTATGATTAATACAAAACATCAACGACTCTAATAAAAAACCAAATTGATGATATTTTATCAATCCGATATAATAGGCCATTAAAAATCATTGACGTATCGAAATAGCTTTATATAATACACAACATCTAAATAAAAAACCTATCTAAGTCTCCTTAGCTCAGCTGGATAGAGCAACGGCCTTCTAAGCCGTAGGTCACAGGTTCGAATCCTGTAGGGGACGCCATTACAAGCAAGATTCAAACTAATTAAGTTTGGTATGATACATTATGGTGTATGTGTTGATTCTAAAGAAATATCTTACGATTTAAGCTATATTGTAACAGGACTTTGTAAGCTATTAATTTGCGGTAGTTCAAACTTAATCAGATATTTTGCCTAATCAGTCACCGTTATTTTTTCTTTGTGATATAAGCACCATATCTCTTGTCTGTGATAAGGCGTTAGTTTTGTTTTTTTATGTATATTTATTACAGTAGTTTCTCAAATTATTGTAAATAATTCTAGTAAATAATGCGCTTATCAAATACCTAATTTGAAAAAGGGTTTATCCCAATTTTAGAAAATGCAACATACAATCAAAATGGAATTTTTATTTTTTCCTTTTGTTTTACTAATTTAAACTTAGTTTTTGTTAGTGTATTTATTCCTGATTAAAGATACCTCTAAAAAAGTTGAGTCTAAGTGGGATTAAATGAGGTTAAAAGGCCTTGATAAACAAGGCTTAAAATAACAAAAAAAGACAATATGAGATTACGTGATATTAAATACAATTATTCCCATTCAATAGTCGCTGGCGGTTTTCCGCTTATATCATATACGACACGAGAAATACCATTAACTTCGTTGATAATTCGATTTGAAACTCGTCCTAGGAAATCATAAGGTAACTGAGCCCAATGAGCCGTCATAAAATCGATGGTTTCAACTGCACGCAAGGATACAACCCAATCATATTTACGACCATCCCCCATTACACCTACTGAACGAACAGGTAAGAACACAGTAAAGGCTTGACTTACTTTGTGGTATAGATTAGCTTTATAAAGTTCTTCAATAAAAATAGCATCAGCTTGACGTAACAAGTCGCAATACTCTTTTTTAACCTCACCAAGTACACGCACGCCAAGACCTGGACCAGGAAATGGATGACGGTAAAGCATGTCATAAGGTAATCCAAGTTCTAAACCCACTTTACGGACTTCATCTTTAAATAATTCGCGCAGTGGCTCAACTAAGCCCATTTTCATATCTTCTGGTAATCCGCCTACATTATGATGTGATTTAATTACATGGGCTTTGCCAGTATCAGCAGCAGCCGATTCAATAACATCTGGATAGATAGTACCTTGAGCTAACCATTTTACATCTTTTAATTTTGCCGCCTCTTCATCAAATACAGCAACAAATTCACGCCCGATAATTTTACGTTTTGCTTCAGGATCTGCTTCACCTTTTAGTGCAGCTAAAAAGCGATCTTCAGCATTTACAGCTATGATATTTAAGCCAAATTTATTACCAAACATATCCATAACTTGTTGAGCTTCGTTCAAACGTAACAAACCATGATCAACAAATACACAAGTTAATTGATCTCCGATAGCTTGGTGTAATAACAATGCTGTAACAGAAGAATCAACCCCTCCTGATAAGCCAAGTAATACTTTGTCATTGCCAACCTGTTCTTTAATTCGAGCAATAGCATCGGTAATAATTGAAGATGGTGTCCAAAGTTTTTCGCAGTGACAGATATCAATCACAAAACGTTGCAATAACTCGAAACCTTTAACAGTGTGAGTCACTTCTGGGTGGAATTGAACACCATAAAATTGTTTTTCGTCATTAGCCATAATAGCAAATGGACAAGTTTCAGTACGACCAATTAGTGTAAAACAATCAGGCAAGGTTGTTACTTTGTCACCGTGGCTCATCCAGACATCAAGTTGATTAATGCCTTGTTCGCTTGTACTATCCAAAATACCATCAGTTAATTTTGACGATCCAATAAGATCCACTTTAGCATAACCAAATTCACGTTGGTTAGAGCCAGTGACTTGACCGCCTTTACCAACTTGAATTGCCATAGTCTGCATGCCATAACAAATACCCAAAACAGGTATGCCAGCATTAAAAACATACTCGGGAGCACGAGGACTATTATCATCGGTGGTACTTTCAGGACCACCTGATAAAATAATACCTTTAGGATTAAATTGTTTGATTTTCTCTTCTGATACATCCCACGGCCAAAGTTCACAGTACACACCAATTTCACGAATACGTCGAGCAATTAATTGAGTAACTTGTGAACCAAAATCGAGGATTAATATGCGCTGTTGGTGGATGTCTTTTTTCATCAATTTTATTCCTAAACTATGAACTAATACAAAATCAGGCTGATATTGTACCATTTACCAATTAAATTGAGAGCATTAATTAAAAACAATTATAAATATTTTATATTATTAATAATTTCGAAATCATCTTATTACAGAATTCAATATCATGGTCATCAAATTAACCTTGTAATAGGTCAACAAATCAAAAAAATTGAATTCTCTTTACTTAATTAATAAGTAGACTTATAATAAGTTAACTTATCAAAAGGAGACGCTATGAATACCATTTCAATTTCTTTCATATTACCAACCAAAGCTAAACCAACTCAAATTTGGCAATACTATACTGATCTTAATTTAAGAAAATTATGGGAAACTGATCTTGAAGACTTTCGTATATTTGGTGACTTAAAAACAGGGTCTAAAGGTATTTTCAAATTACAAAATATACCGGAAATGGAAGTGACTTTATCAAAGATTATTGATAAGCAAGAATTTACAGAGCAATTTGATATGCCTGAAATAGGTTTACTGTTTTTCTCACATCAAATTATTGAAATATCGCATAATCAATATGCATTAAAATCAGAAATTTCTCTAAAACCGGATCCAAAAATGGATACTAAAGCATCCTATGATTTTATAAAACAGATTTCAGATGATATTATAGATAAAACTTACAAATTAAATGGCTTAGTTGAAGGGTAAATTATGACAAAGGACAATAAGTTTTTGACTCAATTCCAAACTGATTCTGAATCTATTGGTTTTATTTTTATGAAAACTTATTCGTCCTGGCATACGAATATCAAAAATTGCTTGAAAAAACAGTCTATCACTCATCCTCAATTTATAGTGCTTGCAACGCTTGCTTATCTATCACAGCGACTAGATGAAATAACACAAATTATTTTATCAAATAAAACAAATATCGATGTGATGACAATTTCCCAAATATTAGAGAATTTAGAAAAAAAGGATTATATAAAACGCTCTTGCTCAATTAAAGATAGTCGAGCAAAATCCATTCAATTAACACAAAAAGGATTGAATAAAGCAAATGAAACTGTACCTTTAGTTGAACAAATAGATAAAGATTTTTTTTCAACATTACAAGGTGATAAAGAACAATTTATGGAAATGTTATTAACACTATTAAAAACCAACATGAAGGGATAACATCATTTATAAATTTTTATTATTTATTGTTTTTATCAACGTTGAATGCATGGAATTGACTTAAAATAAGTTTTTGAAGACCTTGTCTCAAATTTCTAGAACAAAATACTTTAAAACTGAATCTTTATAACTCAAGCTTTTAAAACTCATTACTTGGTTAAATTTAATTAAAAAAGGTGATATTGCATCACCTTTTATAAATCGTTAAAACGTTTTGCTAAACTTATTTTGTAGCATTTTGTTCTTGTGCTGATTGAATTGCGGTTAATGCAATAGTGTAGACAATATCGTCAACTAATGCACCACGAGACAAATCATTCACAGGTTTACGCATGCCTTGTAGCATAGGACCAATCGAAACAAGATCAGCTGAACGTTGTACTGCTTTATATGTAGTATTACCTGTATTAAGATCAGGGAAAATAAATACAGTAGCTTTACCTGCAACTTGTGAATTAGGCGCCTTTGATTTAGCTACATCAGGCATTACCGCTGCATCATATTGTAATGGGCCGTCAATCATTAGATCAGGACGTTTTTCTTGAGCAATGCGAGTTGCTTCTTTCACTTTTTCAACATCAGCACCTTGACCAGAACTACCTGTTGAGTATGAGATCATCGCAACGCGAGGTTCAATACCAAAGGCGATTGCTGTATCGGCTGACTGAATGGCAATTTCGGCTAACTCTTGTGCGTTTGGATCTGGATTAATTGCACAGTCACCATAAATATATACTTGGTCAGGCATTAACATAAAGAACACCGATGAAACAAGGGAACTGCCTGGTGCAGTTTTAATTAATTGTAACGGTGGACGAATAGTATTAGCGGTTGTATGTACAGCACCTGAAACTAAACCATCAACTTCATTAGCTTCAAGCATCATGGTACCCAATACGACATTATCAGCCAATTGCTCACGAGCAATAACTTCAGTCATCCCTTTGTTTTTACGTAATTCAACTAGGCGAGGAACATATTTTTCACGGATATTTTCAGGATCAACGATCTCTACTCCTTGACCTAAAGTCACGCCTTGTGAAGCGGCAACTTTACGCACTTCGTCAGGATTACCAATAAGAACACATTTTGCAATGTTACGTTCAGCACAAATTGCAGCTGCTTTAACTGTTCTTGGTTCGTCACCTTCTGGTAATACCACTACTTTTTTCGCATTACGTGCAAGTTCAGTTAATTGATAACGAAATGCAGGAGGAGACAAGCGACGTGCAGAATTCACTACTTCATTTAATGATTTAATCCATTTAGCATCAATATGATCAGCTACATAATTTTGGGTGTTTTCCATACGTTCTTTATCGTCAGCAGGAATTTCTAAATTAAATTGTTGTAGACTAATCGATGTCTGGAAAGTGTTGGTTTTAACTGTAAATACAGGTAAACCAGTATCAAATGCAGGTTGGCATAATTTTGCAATTTTATCGTCGATTTCATAACCACCAGTTAGGAGTACACCACCAATTGCCACACCATTCATTGCCGCTAAACTGATAGTAACTAACACATCAGCACGATCAGCAGAAGTCACTAAAAGTGCATTTGGTTGTAGGTGGTTAATAATATTTGGTACGCTGCGAGAGCAGAAAGACACATGTTTAATACGACGATTTTTAATACAACCTTCGTTAATGATTTTTGCATCAAAATGCTTAGCAATATCTATAGCACGACAAGCACTTAGATCAATATTCCAAGGAATACAACCAAGAACAGGCAATGGACTGTGTGCATTTAAATCATCGATAGTAATTTTCTTATCATCAAATTTAGGGGTATGATAAATTTCAGCAACATCAGGACGAGCAAGATTTTGCTCTTCAACTGGCGCATTAACTTTATTAACAATCACACCGACGATTTTATCATTTTTAATACCACCAAAGTTAGAACGAGCAATTTCAATACGATCTCTAAGTTGTTCTGGCGTATCTTTGCCCATATTAACTACAAAAATAATTTCGGCGCCAAGAGTTTTAGCAATATTATTATTAAGTTCATTAGCAAAAGGATAATCAGATGTTGGCACAATACCTTCAACTAAAACAACATCAGCTCCTTTAGTATTTTCGGCATAAAGGGCAACGATTTCTTCCATTAACACATCTTGTTGATTTAAACCTAATAGGTTTTCAACATGGCTCATTTTAAGCGGTTTTAGTGTTGGAATTGATGTATTGTTGCTCACTAGAGTTGTGGTATTATCTGGCGCATCGCCACCAGCTCTTGGTTGCGCGACAGGTTTAAACACATTTAAATTAATACCTTGACGCTCCATAGCTCGAATAACGCCCAGACTCACACCTGTTAACCCGACATTAGTGCCAGTTGGGATGAGCATAATTGTACGAGACATAATTATTACCTCTTAAATCTTTATTGTATAAAAACAAACCGCCATTTAGGCGGTTTTGAATATTTATTAAGCAGTTAGACGCGCAGCATCTTGAGCAATGACAAGTTCTTCATTGGTTGGAATAACCATCGCAATAGCTGAACCATCTTTAGTAATTTTGCCACCCTTACCAAAACGAGCTGCAAGGTTACGTTCTTGATCAAGTTCAAAACCAAGAATACCTAATTTTTGTAATGCCATACGACGCACTTCTTCTGAGTTTTCACCGATACCTCCAGTAAACACGATAGCATCTAAACGACCATCTAAAAGCATAGCATAGCCGCCGATATATTTTACTAAGCGATGAACAAACACATCTAAAGCGTTTTTAGCGTTTTCATCTGTTTCGTAATTATCGGTTACATAACGGCAATCACTGCTCACACCAGTCAAACCTAATAAACCAGATTTTTTGTTTAAAAGGTTATTAATATCAGCAACAGACATTTTTAAGTTATCATGTAAGAAGAACATAATCGCTGGATCGATATCACCACTACGTGTACCCATCACCAAGCCTTCAAGCGGAGTTAAACCCATTGAAGTTTCAACACATTTACCATTTTTAACAGCTGTAATTGATGCGCCATTACCTAAATGACAAGTAATAACATTAGTTTGGTCAACTGGTTTATTTAATAATTTAGCAGCTTCGCGACTAACATAATAATGGCTAGTGCCATGCGCACCATAACGACGAACACCGTGTTTAGTATAAAGTTCGTTTGGAAGAGCATATAGATAAGCTTCTTTTGGCATTGTTGTATGGAATGCAGTATCAAACACTGCAACGTTTTTAGTTTTTAGGTGTGGGAACGCAGCAAATGCTTCACGAATACCGATTAAATGTGCAGGATTATGTAACGGCGCAAAAGCAGATGCTTCTTCAATTCCTTTTAATACTGAATCATCAATAACAACTGACTGGGTATATTTTTCGCCACCATGAACAATACGGTGACCAATCGATTTAATGCTATCTAATAATTCTGGCTTTTGTGGAAAGATGCTATTAACAATAAAACGAATTGCTTCACTGTGTGCTGCACCAGCGCCTAAAGAAGCTTCGTTCTTAACACCATCAAGCTTCCACTTAATACGAGCATCAGGAAGATGAAAACATTCAGCTAAACCAGATAAAAACTCATCACCATTTTCAGGGTTTATAATGGCAAATTTTAATGATGAACTTCCGCAATTAAGAACAAGAGCGTTATTACTTGATGACATAGTAATTCCTATAAATTGAATAATAAAGACATATACCAATCAAAATTGGTAACTCAACACATGATTTAAAATCAATGTGACTACGCTAAGGTGACTTCTGATATCTTGTTTTTTGAGATAAAATAGAGAGAGTCCCCAATTTGAATGGCACTATTTTAAGACAATAAGAAGTGAATGTCGAGGAATCACAATAATATGAATTTAATAACCACATTTAAAGCTGGTCAAAGGTATATGAAGCTTTGCCCAGTAGACAAACAATTAACACATTCATTTCCTGAATTAAAAATTATTAACTACATAAAAACCGCAAATAAATACTTGCCTCCTATCATTATTGGCTTACTCTTTTGGCAGTATTTCATGCCGGCACAAATTGCTGTAACAATAATAACCATACTATTCACCTTAAGCATGCCTTTGCAAGGAATATTTTGGCTAGGAAAACGTGCTCTATCGCCCTTACCACTTAATTTAATTGACTGTTATAACCAATTAAAAATAAAATTAATTGCTAAAAAAATTATTGCCGAAAAAAATAGTTTAGATGACAATAAATTAACATTTGAAGCATTTATGAAAATTATCAACCTAGCCAAATTACATTTAGGTGATTATTTCGGTCAAGACAACGATAGCTCAACTTATTATAAAGAATAATCACAATGGCAAATTTACTCACTATACTACAAAAACAAATTGACAAATTAGAACAGCAAATTAATTTAGCAAACGAGCAACTATTTCAAGAACCTTATTTTGACGAGCAACTATTTCAAACTAATAAAGTTGTAACAGATAAAACGTTTTACCTTGAAAAAATCAAACAAACTTATCAAGTATTAGTTGCTAACATAAAATTAGAAAAAGTTGAACAAATAACTTTTTTATCTGACAAGTTAGTTAACCAAATTGCAGCCCTAACGCGTGAACTAGCAACCCAAAACCTACGCAAAAAAGGGTTCCAAAATATTATTGCAGAAACCTTAGCCCAAAAACATATGCGTCACCTAGATTACTTGCGCCGACTACAAAATATGAAATACGAACTAGAGCTATCGCCCGAAATTATCAATCAAAGTAAAATCGCCGCAATTGATAACCGAATTTACCGCTGTGAACAAGCAATTAAAAAGATTGAATTTGAAATTGAGAATGATATCAATTAATAAATTTCATACTTTCCTAATTTTAATCTGATCTCATTCATTTGATTGAACAGTTTTATTTGGATTTATCCTATAGTTAATTTACGATTAATCAATGCCCTGATACTTTTGAAAATAAATTAATAATCACAACACCAAACATAATAAACCCCATACCAACTAAAGCTGCAAAATCTAAAGTTTGTTTTAAAAAAACCCATGCAATTAAGCTTATTAATACAATTCCAATTCCAGACCAGATAGCATAAGCAATACCTACGGGAATAGTTTTTAGAGCTAATGAGAGTAAATAAAACGAAGCGCTATAGCCCACAATGGTAATGATGGAATAGATAAGATTGGTAAATCCATCAGATAGTTTTAATGAAGAAGTTGCAACAACTTCACAAATAATTGCAAAAAAAAGTAATAAATATGAATTCATCTTAATACCTATAGTCGTTAAATAAAAAGCCTATTACCTAAAATTAATGTTGAAATCTTATAACAATCAATATCTAATTAACTGTTAAACATTGATAGATGAAAAATATAGTTTTGCTTTGTTTTAATATCATTAATTGTGATGAAGAGGTAAAGATAGATAGCTATTAACGCTTGAAAAGGAAAAGCTTTATGATAGCTTAGGTTTCCATTTTAAAAAATAAATTATTAATTATTAATTATTAATAAAAATGCATATCAAACCAACTCCACTATTCTATATAATAGCCATTATTATACCTAAAAATAAGGCGCTTTGTAGTGCCAATAAATTTTATACTGCACAAAAAATTTAGTAATTCTATAAATAATTTTGATATTTTAATTTTCTTATTATAGGTGTTAATGTAAAACAATCTGTTAATGGTGCACTATCTAATGCCCAGTAATTAATTAAATCCTCATAATTCTTATAATTGTTAAAAAGAATATTTAAAACCTTTTGAATAACTTTATCATTAGGGTTTAATCCCGAAGAAATTAAATCGTTACAAACATCAAGAGATAAAATCATTAATTCTTTTTTTTCTATTGAAGAATATCCATTATATAAATATGCAAAAATATATTTATTTAACCAATATTTTGTTCTATATTGATCTGGTAACTCATAAGCCCAATCCTGAGTAAATCGATCGCCATATGGCAAATTAAGGTCATCACATAATTTTTTAATTATTTGCATGTTATCCTCAAATTTTCAATTTAAAAATGATGAATTAAATGGAGTTGATATTCGTACTGATGCATCAAATTTCACAACTGTTCTTGCCATATCAAGGGAAATATTATCTCACTAAGTAAATAGTCTCTTTTTTCTCTACTCATATTTTTACTAGATGACCATGATATTTAGTCAGCTTATCCAAATAGCGGATAATTATTGGTAAGCTGACCGCAATATCAATATCTAACACTTCACAATTAAAGCCATTTTATTACATTGAATGTTCTGAAATGACGTTAATTTCTACTACCATCACTTATAAAATTCATTGATTAACATTCACAGTACCTATAACTTTTTTAATGATTCAAGGTGGAATATGTATTATTTTAGAGGATAGTTACAGTTACATAACAATTAATCCAGACCTATTATCTTCCACCATAAAATTCCAACAGTAAATACGATAATTAGATTTACAACACTACAAATAAACCCAACTTTCCACCAAGTTTTTACTGGTACAAAACCTTCGGCAAATAATAGTGGATTTCGAGCATTGGCAAACTGTGTAATTGATCCAAAGTAGTTAGTACAAATAACCAACGCAAAAATTGCAGTTAGAGTTGGTACACCTAAGGCAATAGCGATCGATAGGAAAACGGGAAATAATGCAGCAATATGAGCATTTCCACTTGCAAAGAAATAATGTAAATAAACATAGGCAACACACAAAATAACTAATACTAATACCCAACTGCTTTCACCTAAATGACCTTGTACAGCTCCACCTATTGTGTCCCCTAACCATTTTGTTACACCAAGTTTATTAACTTGCCCCGCCATCATAAGTAATGCCGCAAACCAAATTAATGTGTCCCAGGCAGCTTTTTCTCCTTTTATATCATCCCAGCTTAATACACCAGTTAAGATCAAAATAGTTAAGCCAATAAACGCAGTAGTTGTTGAATCAATACCGAAATTTTTACCAAAAATCCAGAGCGCTAACAAAAGTACAACAGTAACGCCCATAATGATTTCTTTAACAGTAATTACCCCCATTTTCTTTAATTCTTCAGCCGCTAATTCTGGCGCTTCTGGTGTTCTTTTTAATTCTGGATTAGTCAGAAAGTAAATCACCAAAGGTATCACAACGAATGAAACTAAACATGGCGCAATTGCTGCAACAAACCATTGGCCCCACCCTAATGTAATACTTAATGATGTTGTAACTAATTTAGCTGCTAATAAATTTCCTGTAAATGCCGTTAGAAACATTGCCGAGGTGATATCATTTACATGGCTAATAGTTAGCATTAAAAAAGTACCTATGCGATTTCTTGATTCATCCTTGGGATTGGATTTAAAATTGATTGCTAGTGCTTCCGCTATTGGATAAATAACGCCGCCAGCACGTGCTGTTGTACTTGGAATAGCTGGTGCCAATGCAATATCAGTAACGGATAAACCATAAGCAAGTCCTAAGGTATTTTTACCCAAAATTTTAACAAGATAATAGGCTATTCGTTTACTTAAACCTGTTTTGATAAAACCACGAGCGATCATAAAGGCAATAACAATTAACCAAATAAGACTACTATTTAATTCGCTTAACGAGATTTTTATTGACTCAGTCGCTGTTGTTGCACCAGATGGTCTCAATACAGCAAAAACAGTAATTGCTAATAGACCAATTGCGCCAATTGGCATTATTTCGGCAACAATACTGGCAATTGTTGCAACAAAAATGATGCTGGTTTGCCAACCCTCTTGACTAATACCTTCAGGTGGAGATACAAACAACCAAAATATCGCTGAAATTACCACAATAATGATAAGTGGCAACCATTTTACTGGTGGTTTCTTTACTACGCTCATAATATTTTCCTTTTTAACTTAAATATTATTTAATTTATAAGATTTAATTCAGTTACAATAATACTATTCTTTGTTTGGCTATTATTTATAATTGCTCATGTTTGTATAATCAAAAAAAATAAATAAAATCAACAATCTACCTGAATATTTTTTGTGAAAAGACCTATATATTAAGCCATTTACACAAAAAAAAATTCATAAAAAATAATAAAATTATATCGTTAACTAAAATCGCATTTATTGCAAATTGAATAATTAATCTATTTTTATAGTGTATTGAGTATCGGTTTTTTGAAAACTAAAGTTATCAGGATTTATTAATGCTATAGTTTTATTTTTTAGCAAAAATATGGCTGATAAATTTTGATTCTTTCGCAAATACGCCTTACTTTTCTCAATCCCCCATCCATAAAAAACAGTCGAATAAATATCGCCTTCTAATGAAGAATCTGAAATTATTGTCACACTTTCAAGTTCGTTGTCCAACGGATAGCCTGTTTTGGGATTAAATATGTGATGATAAAGTTTATTATTTTGCATAAAAAAGCGCTCATAAATTCCCGATGTGACAACTGATTTATTTTTAACTTTAATAACGCCAGACAGCTCATCACTAATTGAAAACGGTTTTCTTAATCCTATATTCCAATAACCACTTTGTTCTGTTAAACACTCACCTAAAGTTAATACATTTCCACCTAAGTTAATAATACCTTGATACACTTGATTTTCGAGTAAAACCAATTTGACAATATCAGCAATATACCCTTTAGCAATTGCACCTAAATCAATTTCCATTCCAGTTTTTTTTAAAAAAACGGAATGTGTGTTTGTATCAAGTTCGACATTTTTAGGATCAATTAACAATAGTTGTTGTTTTATTAATTCAGCAGATGGTACTTGATAACCTTGGAAACCAATCTTCCAAAGCTTAACTAATGGGCCAATAGCAAAATTAAAGCAACTATTGAAATACAGACTGACTTTTTGAGCTTGTTCAATTAGGGAAAAAATAGGTCGACTCACTGTCACTGGGTGTTTACCCGCAGCTAAATTAATTGACATAACTTCTGAAAATAACCGGTTAACAGTCAATTTATCCTCAAGCATTTTTATAATTTGAAAAACAGTGTGTGCAACGGCTTCATTTGGCTCTAAAAGCGTTAATGACACCGTTGTTCCCATTAAAGTTTGAGAATATTCATATCTCGAACATACCATATTAAACAAGCTCAGCTAGTTGTAATAATTTAATTTTTAATATAATCAGCAGCCTTTTTACCTGCTTGTCTACCAAAAATAATGATATCAGCAACAGCATTGCCACCAATACGGTTAGCACCATGTACACCACCAACAACTTCGCCTGCGGCAAAGACCCCTTGGATGATATTTTTATTAGCATCTAGGACTTGTGTTTGGGGGTTGATTGTCACTCCCCCCATGGTATGGTGAACGCCCGGTGCGATCTTTATTGCATAGAAAGGACCTTTTTCTATTGGATGACGTATACCTGTTGTTCGGCCAAAATCCTTGTCTTGTTTGGTAATAGCAAACTGATTATAACGCTTTACAGTTTTAGTTAATGTATTAGTATCAATTGATAATTTTTGTGCTAATTCCTCAATTGTATTTGCTTGTGATACAAGTTCATTTGAAACATATTCTTCCACTGCTTTGTTTTCATTACGGACTTGCTGATCAAATAAGATATAAGCATAGTGCTCAGGTAATTTTATAATCTCAGCTGAAACTTTATCTCTTGTATCAAGTTCATTAACGAATCGTTGACCATTTTGTGATACAAGTATTGCGCCTCCACCTCGAATCGATTCAGATATTAAATAAGATGTTGTTTGTTCAACCGTTGGGTGGATTTGAATCTCTCCCATATCAACGGTTCCTGCACCAAGTTTTTCCAATAACATAATGCCTGAACCAGTAGCGCCTTTGTGATTAGTGGTGACAAAACCTTTAAGATCGGGTCGATATTTTTCAACCATTGTGGTATTGGCACTAAACCCACCAGTTGCAATAATAACTACTTTTGTTTTTATTACGTGATTTGAGCCATCTTCTTCTGAAACTTTAACACCAACCACTTTATTATTTTCTGTCATAATTTCAGTAACTACAGTATCAAGCATAACATCAATACCACGCTTATTGATGTTTTTAACTAGGCCACTAATTAAGAAACCACCTACTGCAGCACCACTTTCAGGACGGTGAGTTCGATCAATACTCATTCCACCAGTTGTTGTAATACCACTTAATTCAATACCATTTTCATCTAACCAATCAATGGCATTTGGTGCATTTTCAACAAAATAATGTAATAAATCAGGGTTATTTTTATTTTTTCCGCCTATCATCGTTTCGTTATAAAAGAGTTCTTTACTATCTGTAATACCTTTGAGTTTTTGGAATTTGGTTTCTGCCGCATTCATACCAGCTGAAGCTTTATTGGTATTACCGCCAATTACAGACATTTGTTCAACAATAACCACATTTGCACCAAGATCATGAGCTTGGATCGCAGCAGTAAGCCCTGCACCACCACTACCAACAACCACAACATCAAAAGATTGGTCATTAGGATCACCACCTTCCGCAAGAATCGCTTCTTTGTTAGATTTGGCTATTGCTTTAGTTACAGCTTTTTTAAATGCCTCACATTGTGTCGTTGCGCCAGAAATGGTATCAACATGAGGGCTGTTAGAGTCAATAATTCGATGCTTAATTTCAGTAAAATTATTTAATACTTCGCTATCAAAGTTGTTAGCATTAACGAGTTGTATATCTTTGATAAAATCATTTCCTAATTCAACATTAATCAAAAACTCATAAGATTCATCATTAACTTTTTCTTGATAATTACCAGGTTTGAATTTTTTAATATTAAGATTCACATCACGAATTAAACTTTCAACGAGAGAAAAATGCCATAGAGGTTCTGGGATATTCAGATCTTCACGTTTATCACTATTGATAAATAGCTCTAGTTTTTCACCTTTCTTTATGCGACTAACCCAATCAGGATAAGCAATGCAAGCTCGACCAACCGCAACTAAATCATAGCCATTGTCGATGGCACTATCCAAATCACTTTGATTAACAACATTACCGACACCTACAACAGGAATTTTTGATAAAATTGGTGAACGCATCGCAACAAATTTTTTAATTAATGGAGTTGGATCTTGAGTATCAACAATCGACGATCTAAGCGTTGTTCCCATTGAGAAATGGACATAATCAAGCCCTTTTAGGGCCAATTTTTCAAGCAAATACATTGTGTCATCAAAACGAATGCCTGGGATTTCTAATTCTTCTGGAGAAAAGCGATAACCAACGATAAACTCTGGGGATGCATATTGCTTTACCATACTATGAGTGATATCTAAGACGGCTAAAGGGAATTGAGTACGATCATCACGACTTCCTCCCCACTTATCATCTCGTTGATTTGAATTTGGTGAATAGAATTGCTGAATAAGGTAAGTATTTGCACCATGAATTTCAACACCATCAAATCCAGCTTGGATAGCGCGTCGCACTGCTTGGCCAAATTTTTCGATCATTTCATCGACTTCATCAGCGCTTAGTGCTACTGGTATTGCTGCACCAGGGCGTGGTGCTGCAATTGCACTTGGCCCCACAGGCGATTGTCCACCAATTAATTTTGGCTCAACCATTCGCCCTCCATGGTAAACTTGAATTACTGCTTTGGAGCCTTTTTCTTTGATTGCCTTCGCAATCTTTGCTAATCCTTCAATTTTGTCATCACTATCTAAACCAATTGCACCAGGAAAAGCTAATCCTTTATTATCAACAAATCCACATTCAACAATAATTGTCCCTATTTCACCAGATCGTACACGATAATATTCAATTAGATCTTGAGTAACTGAACCATCATAAAAACCAGAACAAGTTGTCATTGGGGCCATCATTATACGATTTTTTAGTTCAACGCCATTAGGTAGAGTTATCGGACTAAAAATATGTTCATTTTTCATTTTTATATACCTACTCACTAGTATTTAAGCTTTTTAATTATGATAACATTAACAATAGTTACTCTCCACATGGATTATCTACATTAATAACAACAAGTATCATTTTTTAGACATAAATTTTTTTAGTGTTATTAAGCAATTATAAAATTATCACGATAAATAGGATAAGATCATGCTTATTTTGGGTATTTTAGAGAGATTATATTGTCGAATTTATGATTTAAAATCTAGAAAAAAATACTATAACCTTTTCATTTAGTTAAATATTTTTATGATTTTCATATTGAACTTTAATTTTATTCAGATAAAATGTGTACAAATTTATACAATAGAGAATAACTTAATGTCTTTAATTCCAATTAGCAGTTCTGAATCTACCCCATCTTTCTACTCTCTATTGTTCCTATTTCTTAATCCTCCTTATGGAGGATTTTTTTTGGCTATAAAACCTTATTCATTTTATTTTTATTACAACTTAATACCCAACTTCACTTTAAGAACATGCATGACCAGGAGATAGTATGGAATCTTTAACACCTTTTTATAATCCTTCTATAAGCTACGAAGATAATTATGCTCAAGGACCATTTGGTCTTTTTACACAATTAGATAAAGCTGAGCAAATCCCAACAAAATCTTCAAAATTTTTAAACCATGACGTTAATTTACCATTTGGTATACCGGCAGGTCCTTTATTAAATGCAAACTACATTAAAGCCGCATTTGCCTATGGATTTGATTTATGCGTATATAAAACAGTTCGAACAAAACTACATAAATGCCATCCATTACCGAATGTGTTATCAGTTCATCCTAAAGGTAAATTATCGTGTAATTTAGATACAGTATTAGCAGATACTGCTTACAATCAACCTCTATCAATTACCAACTCTTTTGGGGTTCCTTCTTTTTCTCCAGATATTTGGCAACCAGATATGGCTGATGCAGTAAAATCTGCAGGTCATGGGCAATATGTAATTGGTAGTTTTCAGGGGACGCAAAGCAATGAAGCAATAGAAATCGATTATGCTTTAGCTGCAAAATTAGTTAGAGAAACCAATGCGCCTATTCTTGAAGCAAATTTAAGTTGCCCAAACGAAGGAGCAAGTAAACTACTTTGCTTTGATATAGATAAAGTCGAACGAATTGTTAACGCTATTAAAACAGCTGTTCCTGATCGCCCACTTATTTTAAAACTAGCCTATTTCCCTGATGATGAAAGGATCGTTTCTTTATTGACTCGTGTCGGTTCTATTATCGACGGCTTAAGTACAATTAACACACTGTCCGCTAAACCAGTTGATGCTAAAGGTAATCCTGCCTTAGGGGAAAATAGAAAAGAAGGCGGTGTCTGTGGAGATGCAATTCGTTGGGCTGGTTTAGATATGGTAAGTAGATTAGCTAAATATCGAAAAGAAATGGATCTAAAATTTGTTATTGTTGGTGTTGGTGGTGTTAGTTCTAGTGAGCATTATCGTCAGTTTATCGATAATGGCGCAGATGCGGTCATGAGTGCTACGGGTGCCATGTGGAACCCAATGCTTGCTATAGAAATTAAGAAAAATCTTAAATAAAATTATTTACAGTTAGGCTCACATTTGTTACAGGGTAACTTACCCTGTAATTTTTTACTGCCTATATACCCTACTGCATTCTTAATTTTTCCTAAAATAATAAAATAAAAAGTATTTACAATACAATTAAGGCCATTGCTAACATTTCAAACAAATTTATTTTTGTTGCTTTCTTTTTTATATATAAGTTTGATAGTAATGATTATCAGTAAAATAGCTATAAAGACGATCTGAGATATTGTTCAAAAAATAGGTCGTTAATAAATAAAAAAGCACTGTTGGTAGGAGCGGCACGAAAATACTAACTGTCCCAATAAAAATGAAGCACTACCTATAATTATAAAAAACCATTTTTTAAACATTATAAAATGTAACTTAGAAAGGTTTCAGTATTCAATTCAATATGTAAATACCCCAAACTTAGTACACAACTCACGTAGAAAATCATGCTGCCTGTTTTAGTGTTTTATACTCAATCGGTGTCATGTTATTTAATACCTCATGCGGTCTTTCGGTATTATAAATCGTTAACCATTCTTCGGTTATTCTCCTTGCTTGTGCTAAGTTGTTAAAAAGATATAAATCGAGTACTTCAGTACGATAGGTACGATTAAATCGTTCAATATACCCGTTTTGATATGGGCTGCTGGGGTTGATGTAATCTATAGTTATACCATGTGATTTTGCCCAATTAGTAAACGTGTTTCTAGTGAATTCCGGTCCATTATCTACTCGTATTTTGAGTGGATAACCATGATATTCGGCCAGTTTATCCAGATAACGGGTAATCCTGCCAGCTCGTAAGCTTACTGCAATATCAATGCCTAGCGCCTCACGATTAAAGTCATCTATCACATTGAAAGTTCTAAAGCGTCGTTGATTGCGACTGCTGTCACTCATAAAATCCATTGACTAGCATTCACCTTGTTTATTGGGTACTGATAGTCTTTCCGGGCTTCATGGAGGAATGCGTTGTTTACGCTTTACCCTGAGATTAAGCTTCAATTCACAATACACCCGATACACACGTTTATGATTCCATTTATAGCCGAGCTTTCTGATGCGATTATAACACTTGGGAAAGCCACAGCGTAAATGCTTATCGGTGATCGCACTGAGTACCGACCTAATTACTGAATCATCTGGTAACTTGGGCTGATAATAGTAAGCACAGCGGCTTAAGCCAACAATAGCGCAGCTCATGGTAATAGTAACAGGATGATTTTCTTGTAACTCCAAAGCCCATGCTTTACGTGCCTTGGTAGGTACTATAGCTTTATTATGATTTCCTCCTGAAGTTGAGATTTTAAACTGAGCTCAGCAAACACCTGCTTAAGCTTGCGGTTTTCAGCCTCCAGCTGCTTTAAACATTTGATATCGGAGGTTTCCATACCACCGTATTTATCACGCCATTTATAGAAAGTTGAATTCCCCATACCATATTTACGGCAAAGTTCTTTGACAGGAATACCGGCTTCAACTTTTTTTTAAAATAGCTACGAATTGATATGGTGTTATCTATTTCATGTTTAAATCCTCTGTTGGTTAATGAAGAGAATTTTCTACTTTTTTGCTGTACTATTTTAGGGGATAGTTACACGCTTCAAGTATTTTGTCAGCGCATTCTATGACAGATGTGAAATCGTCATTATTCATTTCGCCAAAAATGATAG